>NZ_JBHXRG010000023.1:0-86605 GCF_042716995.1 Nocardia sp. NPDC058640 | reverse complement strand
TTGCGTCCGAGGCGAAGCCTCAAGCAACGGTGGCTAACTCGCGGCCCCTCAGGGGCCGCGCTCGAGCGCGCCAGCGCTCCAAAAACACAGCCTCAAACCATCTGGGACCACCCAAACCCCGTGGCTTTGCCACACCGACCCCACCAAACCTTCGATCCCAGCACATACCCCCACGCGACCTCTGCTAATCTAACGGTAACGATTTCCATTACGATCTAGAGCTTGTCAGCAGGAGTACCGCGTGAACCCTCGTTTCGCCCGCATGTGTGCCGGTCTCACGGCGGGAGTGGTGGCCGCGGTCGTGCTCAGCGCCTGCGGTACCGGCTCCACCGATTCCGATACCCCTCAGATCGTCGCCTCCACCAATGTGTGGGGCTCCATCGCCGCCGCCGTCGCGGGACCGGATGCGCAGGTCAGCTCGATTATCAGTGACCCGGCCGCCGACCCGCACTCCTTCGAAACCTCGGCTACCGACACCGCGAAGATCAGCGATGCGGATCTGGTCGTGTTCAACGGTGGGCACTATGACGAGTTCATCGAGAAGGCTATTTCCGGCAAGAACAAGCGCACCGTCGAGGCCTTCGAGCAGCGCGCGGACAAGTCCGATGACAACGAGCACGTCTGGTACGACGTGAGCACCGTCGCGGCCGTGGCCGATCAGATCGCCGCCGAACTCGGTCAGGTCGACGCCGCGCACGCCAGTGCGTACACCGAGCGTGCGGTCACGTTCAAGAACCAGCTGATCGGCGTCAGCACGATCACCGGCACCATCGCCGCCCAGACGCCCAACGCGCCGGTCGCGCAGTCCGAGCCGCTGGCGCACTACCTGCTGGTCGCCGCGTCCGCGCAGGACAAGACCCCGCACGCGTTCCAGGAAGCGATCGAGCAGGAGACCGACCCGGCCCCGGCCGCCGTCGCCGCGACGCGCGATCTGATCACGGGTAAGCAGGTCAAGGCGCTTATTTACAACACCCAGACGCAGGACAAGATCACCCAGGATCTGCAGGCCTCGGCGAAGTCGGCCGGGATCGCGGTGGTCGAGGTGACCGAGACCCTGCCGCAGGGCATGGACTACATCCAGTGGCAGACCGCGAACGCCAAGGCGCTCGCCGCTGCCCTGCGCTGAGGAGTCGCGTTGTCCGAGACGACCACGCTGATACCGCAGCGCACCGACACCGCGATCCGGCTGCGCGGGGCGACCATGTCGTTCGGCGACCGCACCCTGTGGAGCGGACTCGACCTCGACGTCGCACCTGGTGAGTTCATCGCGGTGCTGGGTCCCAACGGTTCGGGCAAGACCTCGCTGCTGCGTGTGCTGCTCGGTCGATTGGGTTTGAGTTCGGGTAGCGCGGAGATCGCGGGCAAGAAGGCCAGTCTCGGGAATCCGGGTATCGGCTATGTGCCGCAACAGAAGACGATCGATGCCGGGGTGCAGTTGCGCGGTGTCGATCTGGTCGGGCTCGGGGTCGACGGGCATCGTTGGGGGCTTGGCTGGCGTGGTCGTGGCGAGCGGGCGGCGAAGGTCGCGGCCGCTGTGGCCGCGGTCGGAGCGGAGTCCTTCGCACATGCTCCGCTGGAAACACTGTCCGGTGGTGAACAGCAGCGGTTGCGCGTGGCACAAGCTTTGGTCGGCGATCCGTCGGTGCTGCTGTGTGATGAACCGCTGCTGAGTCTGGACCTGGCGAACCAGCGGCTGGTCGCCGAACTCGTGGACAAGCGGCGACGCGAACACGACACGGCGGTGCTGTTCGTGACACACGAGATCAATCCGATTCTGCCACTGGTGGATCGGGTGCTGTACCTGGTCGACGGCGGTTTCCGGATCGGGACGCCCGACGAGGTGATGACCTCGGAAACGCTGTCGGAGCTGTACGGGACCGAGGTCGAGGTGTTGCGGGTACGTGGGCGGCTGGTTGTTGTCGGGACCGGCGACGAGATCGACGCGCTGGGCGGGACCGCCTGATGGACAAGCTCACCAAGGTTTTTCAGCAGATGTTCGACCTCGGGACCACCGCGAACCTGCTCGGTTACGACTTCGTGCAGCAGGCATTGCTCGCCAGTGCGCTGCTCGGGTTGTTGGCCGGATTGATCGGGCCGCTGATCGTCGCGCGGCAGATGTCCTTCGCGGTGCACGGGACCAGCGAGCTGTCGCTGACCGGTGCATCGGCGGCGCTGCTCATGGGAGTCGGGGTCGGGTTCGGGGCGATAGCCGGTTCCGTTGTGGCTGCCGTGTTGTTCGGCTGGCTGGGTTCTCGTGCGCGCGAACGCGATTCGGTGATCGCGGTGGTGTTGTCGTTCGGGCTCGGGTTGTCGGTGCTGTTCCTGTGGCTGGCGCCCGAACGCGCCGGATCGAAGTTCTCGTTGCTGACCGGGCAGGTGGCGGGCGTCGGCTACGACGGGCTCGCGCTGCTGGTCACGTGCACCGCGGGCGTGCTCGCGGTACTGGCGGTGGTGTATCGACCGTTGCTGTTCGCCAGTGCCGATCCCGAGGTCGCGATCGCGCGCGGGGTGCCGGTGCGGGCGTTGTCGGTGGTGTTCGCGGTGTTGCTGGGCATCACGGCGGCGTTCGGCGTGCAGATCGTGGGGGCGTTGCTGGTGTTGGCGTTGCTGATCACGCCTGCCGCCGCGGCCGCTCAGCTGACGTCGAGTCCGCTGCGGGCGACGGTGTTGTCGGTGATCTTCGCCGAGGTGTCGGCGGTGGGTGGGTTGCTGTTGTCCCTGGCTCCCGGCGTACCGGTGTCGACCTTCGTCACGGGCATCTCGTTCACGATCTACCTGGTCTGCCGGGTGATCGGCCATCGCAGTCGGCAACTCGCGCACGTGCGCTGAGCAAGGACTGCGGCCGCGCGATGCCGGAATGACCGCGAGCCGCGTGGATCCGCGCGCAGAATGGCCAGCATGATCGATTTCACCGTTCCGGAGGATCTGGCCGCGCTGCGAGATCGGGTTCGCGCCTTCGTCATCGACAAGATCGTGCCGTTCGAACGCGACCCGCGCCTGACCGCGCACGGGCCCACCGACGATCTGCGCGCGGAACTGATCGAACTGGCCCGCGCCGAGAAACTGCTGACCGTGCAGGCCCCCGTCGAATACGGCGGGCTCGGGCTCAGTCACGTCGAACAGGCGCTGGTGTACGAGGCGGCGGGTTGGTCCACGCTCGGACCGGTCGCGATGAACTGCGCCGCGCCCGACGAGGGAAACATGTTCCTGCTCAACAAGATCGCCGATCCGGAGCAGATCGACCAGTATCTGATGCCGGCCATCCGCGGCGAGCAACGCACCGTTTTCGCGATGACCGAACCGGGCGGCGCGGGTTCCGATCCGGGACAGCTCAGCACCGAGGCGGTGTTCGACGGCGAGAACTTCGTGATCAACGGGCGCAAATGGTTGATCACCGGGGCCGACGGCGCCAAGACCTGGATCATCATGGCCCTGCTCGCCGAGAACCCGCACCTGCCTGCCGGGCCGACGCTGTTCATCACCGAGGCCGACACGCCCGGCATCGTCATCGAACGCATCATGAACACGATGGACCGCAATTACGTCGGCGGGCACGCGGTCGTGCGGTTCGACAACCTCACCCTGCCCGCCACCGCCGTGCTCGGCCGCACCGGACAGGCCATGCGCTACGCCCAATTACGTTTGGCCCCAGCCCGACTCACCCACTGCATGCGCTGGTTGGGCGCCGCCGCTCGCGCGCAGTCGATCGCGCTGGACTACGCGCGCACGCGCACCGCCTTCGGCAAACCGATCGGCGAACACGAGGGCGTGTCGTTCATGCTGGCCGATAACGAGGTGGCATTGCACCAGTGCAGGCTGACCATCTGGCACGCCTGTTGGCTGATGGATCAGGGGCAGCAGGCCCGGCACGAATCGTCGATGGCGAAGTCGTTCGTATCCGAGGAACTGTTCAAGGTGACCGACCGTTGCGTGCAGGTGCTGGGCGGAATCGGGATCAGCGACGAGACCGTGGTGGAGATGTTGTTCCGGGATATGCGCGCGTTCCGGCTCTACGACGGCCCGACCGAAGTGCACAAGTATGCGATCGGCAGACACTTGCTGGCCGGTCGCTAGTACGATTGCGTTCTATGAGTTCGGAATTGCTCGTCGATGTCGAAGGCGGCGTCGCTTTGTTGACGCTGAACCGACCTGCCAAGCAGAACGCCGTCACCGCGACCATGGCGGCCGAACTGAGCGCGGCGCTGCGCCGATGCGATATCGAGGACGCGATCCGCGCCGTCGTGATCACCGGCACCCCACCCGCTTTCTGCGCCGGCGCCGATCTGGCCGCGCGCGGTGGCGACGTGAGCGCGACGCTGGACCCGCCGCCCTGGCAGGTCCGCAAGCCGGTGATCGCGGCGGTGAACGGGCACGCGGTCGGGATCGGGCTGGCGCTGGCCCTGCAGTGTGACCTGCGGTATTTCGCGCGCGACGCGGTGTACGGGCTGAATCAGGTGCGGCGCGGGGTGCTCGCCGACGGGTTCGCGCACTGGACCGTGCCGCGCCTGGCCGGGCTGGCCAACGCCGCCGACATCATGCTCACCGGACGCACCTTCGACGGTGACGAAGCCAAGTCGCTGGGGCTGGCCAATGCGGCGCTGCCCGCCGACGAGGTGCTGATGACCGCGCTCGCGGTCGCGCACGACATCGCCACCGGGACCGCTCCCCTGCCGGTCGCGCTGACCAAGCGGCTGATCTGGGAGAGCCTGGGCATGACGCCCGCGGTGGTCGGGCAGCTCGAAACGGAACTGAACGCGCATGTCGGCGACAGTGTCGACGGCGGCGAGGCGATGGTGGCGTTCAAGGAACGTCGCGCGCCGCACTGGACCGGCAGCGTCAACGACGAATGGCCCGCCTGGGACACACCCGGCCAACGCCAAAGCCTGGACTGACGCGTCTAGAAATTCCCGTTGCAGGAACCGGCCAGATACAGCAGCGCGAACAACAACATCAAGATCGTGCCGATGATCCCGGCGACCAACCCGATCACCACCTGCGACCGGCCACTGAGCCCGCCGTAGGACGCGTCGATCTCGTTGAGCGCGCGCCTGCCAAGCACCCACGCGACCGGCCCGAAGATCCCACAGCAGAACGGACTGAGCAGCCCGAGCACAAGGATCAGGTTGGCCTGCGGGTGCTCGACCGTCTCACCGATCGGCTGATCTGGAATCGCCACAGCACGAATCCTACTGTGCGCGAGCGCAGCTGAGGCGAACTACACCACAGCCCGCCCGCGCTGCGAACAAACTCAGCCCAGGCGGCGCTGCTTGGCGATGTCGGCTAGGACGACGCCCGCGGCGACCGAGGCGTTGAGCGACTCGACCGGGCCCGCCATCGGAATGCTCAGGATCGAATCGCAGGTCTCGCGCACCAGACGCGACAGGCCCTTGCCCTCCGAACCCACGACCACGACGGTGGGAACGCTGCCGTCGAAGTTGTCCAGGGTGGTGTCGCCGTCGGCGTCCAGACCCACGACCTGGATGCCCTGCGCAGCCCAATCCTTCAGTGTGCGAGTCAGATTGGTGGCCCTGGCCACCGGCAGGCGAGCTGCGGCACCGGCGCTGGTACGCCACGCCACCGCGGTGACGCTGGCGCTGCGACGCTGCGGGATCACCACGCCCTGACCGCCGAACGCGGCCACCGAGCGGATGACCGCGCCGAGGTTGCGCGGGTCGGTGATGTTGTCCAGCGCGACCAGCAGCGCGGGCTCGGCGGTGCCCTTCACCCGGTCCATCAGATCGTCGGGGTGCGCGTAGCGGTACGGCGGCACCTGCAGGGCCACGCCCTGGTGCATTCCGTTGGCGCTCAACCGATCCAGGTCGGTGCGCGGCACCTCGAGGATGGAGATGCCCATGTCGGCGGCGCGCTGCACGCTCTCCGACAGGCGATCGTCGTTCTCGGTGCCGACCGCCACGAACAGCGCGGTCGCGGGCACCTCGGCGCGCAGGCACTCGAGCACCGGGTTGCGGCCGAGCACCAACTCGGGACCCTCGTCGGACTTGCGGCCAACGCGCGGCACGCCGGACTTACCGGACGGGCGACCCTGTGCCGCATTGGCTTTCGCCTTGGCCGCGGCCTTGGCCCGCTTCGCGGCGGGGTGCTTGGTGCGCTCGACGGCGGGCGGCGTCGCGCCCCGGCCCTCGAGCCCGCGACGGTGCTTGCCGCCGGAACCGGCGACCTGCCCCTTCTTGGTGCCGCCCTTACGTACTGCTCCGCGTCGCTGTGAATTGCCTGCCATCAGTTCGCCTTTCCGCTCGATGCGCCCAGCGACCACTCCGGCCCCTGCGGGGTATCGGTTACCTCGATACCCGCGGCGATGAGCCGATCCCGTGCGGCATCGGCTTCTGCCCAGTTCTTTTCGGCCCGCGCGTTCGCCCGACGGTTCAATTCCGTCTGAACGAGCACATCGAGCGCTTCGATCGCCGCCGAACTATCGGCGGGGGTGTACCACTGTTCGTCGAGCGGGTCGACGCCGAGAATTCCCAGCATCGCCCGCACCGCACCGGCCAGTTCGACCGCGGTGTCCACCGCGCCGGACTCGAGTGCGCGATTTCCCTCGTGCACCACATGGTGGATTTCGGCCAGTGCCTTCGGGACCGCGAGATCGTCGTCGAGAGCCGCGGCGAATCCGTCGGTCCATTTACCGACCGGCACCTCGCCCGCCCGATCCAGCACCCGCTGCACGAACGCTTCGATGCGCTGATAGGAGGCCACGGCGTCGTCGAGAGCCTTGTCGGAGTATTCGAGCATCGAGCGGTAATGCGCGCTGCCCAGATAGAAACGCAATTCTACCGGGCGCACCCTGGTGAGCACATTCGGCACCGACAGCACGTTGCCCAACGACTTGGACATTTTCTCCCCGCCCATCGTCACCCAGCCGTTGTGCAGCCAGTAACGCGCGAAACCGTCGCCTGCCGCTTTCGACTGGGCGATCTCGTTCTCGTGATGCGGGAAGATCAAATCCATTCCGCCGCAATGGATATCGAATTCCGGGCCCAGATAGAACTCGGCCATCGCCGAGCATTCCAGGTGCCAACCGGGACGACCGGGACCCCACGGTGACGGCCAGCTCGGCTCACCGGGCTTGGCGGCTTTCCACAGGGTGAAGTCGCGCGGATCACGTTTGCAGCGGGTCGGGGTTTCGCCCTGGTGCACGTCGTCGAGGCGGTGGCCCGACAATTCACCGTAATTCGGCCAGCTCATCACGTCGAAATAGACGTCGCCGTCGGCGGCATAGGCGTGCCCGCGCTCGATCAGGCGCTGCATCAGATCGACCATCTGGGTGATGTGGCCGGTGGCGCGCGGTTCGGCCGACGGCGGCAGCACGCCGAGGGTCTCGTAGGCCTTGTCGAAAGCGCGTTCGTGCGTGGCGGCCCATTCCCACCACGGGCGGCCCGCTTCGGCGGCCTTGTTCAGGATCTTGTCGTCGATATCGGTGACATTGCGGATGAACCGCACGTCGAAGTCGTGCGCGAGCAACCAGCGACGCAGCACGTCGAAGGCGACGCCGCTGCGCACGTGACCGATATGGGGCTGACCCTGCACGGTGGCCCCACACAGGTACACCGAGGCACGGCCGGGGACCAGCGGGGTGAATTCCCGCATGGTTCGCGTGTCGGTGTCAAAAAGGCGCAAGGTCACGGCATTCGATCCTAGTCGGTGGGACGAGAGTGGGATTGACCGGCCGGTTCGTGGCTCGCGAGTTTCTGCGACGAAGCCGGGAATCGGCGAAAAGGTACTGCGGTGGGAATCGTGCGGCCCGGTTCGGGCTAGGAACACTCCGCGAGCAGACAGGTGGCGATGGCGGCGACACCTTCGCCACGACCGGTCAGGCCGAGGCCGTCGGTGGTCGTGCCCGAGACGGAGACGGGCGCGTCGAGGAGTTCGCCGAGCACTTTCTGGGCTTCGGCGCGGCGCGGGCCGATCTTCGGACGATTGCCGATGACCTGCACCGCGGCGTTCACGACTTCGAAGCCTTCTTCGGTCAGCAGCCTGCGGACCTCGGTGAGCATGGCGGCGCCGGTGACACCGGCCCATTCTGGGCGACCGACACCAAAGACGGCGCCTACGTCGCCGAGACCTGCGGCGGAAAGAAGGGCGTCGCAGAGGGCGTGGGCTGCCACGTCACCGTCGGAGTGGCCCGAGCAGCCGTCGGCCTCCGGGAACAGCAAACCGGCCATCCAGCAGGGACGGCCGGGTTCGATGGGGTGCACGTCGCTGCCGATGCCGACTCTCATCGGGCAACCGCCTGAGTCACGGTGGGCGCCGTGGGCTGCCCGGCGTCAGCGGAAGTCGCGACGGCCGGAGTCGCGTCGGCGGCCTGGTGCTCTGCCCGGCGCGGCGCGGCGCTTCCGTCGGCGAGCAGCGCTTCGGCCAGGCGCAGGTCTAGGGGGGTGGTGATCTTGAAGGCGAGGGAGTCGCCGGCGACGGTGTGCACGTCGACGCCGAGGCGTTCGACCAGGCCTGCGTCGTCTGTCGCGCC
The DNA here is from genome assembly GCF_042716995.1 of Nocardia sp. NPDC058640. Taxonomy (NCBI): domain Bacteria; kingdom Bacillati; phylum Actinomycetota; class Actinomycetes; order Mycobacteriales; family Nocardiaceae; genus Nocardia; species Nocardia sp. NPDC058640. The sequence continues at coordinate 78,123 of NZ_JBHXRG010000023.1, read as the reverse complement.
GACATCGGTGGCGTAGGCGCGGCGGAGCAGGTCGGCGGCGAAGCCCTGGGGGGTTTGGATGGCGCGCAGGTGGGCGCGGTCGGGGGTTCCGGTGACGATGCCTGCGGCGTCGACCGATTTGACGGTGTCGACGACGGGCAGCGCGGGCACCACCGCGGGACTTCCGGCCTGCAGCTCGGCGGCCACGCGCGCGATCAGCTCGGGCGGGGTGAGCGCGCGGGCGGCGTCGTGGACGAGGTAGAACGCGGCGTCGGGCGCGGCCGCGATGCCGGCGCGGACGGAGTCGGTACGTTCGGCACCGCCGACGACGACTTGCACCGGCACAGAGGGCATCGAACCGCCGGACAGCAAAGAGGTGGCCTCGTCGACCAGTTCGGCGGGGACGACCACGACAACCCGGTGCACCGCACCGGACGCGATCAAACCGTCGACGGCCAACCGGACCATAGCCGTGCCGCCGACCGGAACGAACGCCTTCGGGGTGGGTTCACCCAGGCGCACGCCTCGACCGGCGGCAGGGACCAGTGCTACGACAGGTCGCACTTTAATTTGTACTTACTAGGAAGCCGCTGCGAGGACCTCGTCGAGCAGCGATTCGGCCTTGCCGTCGTCGGTGCCCTCGGCGAGCGCGAGCTCACCGACGAGAATCTGACGAGCCTTGGCCAGCATTCGCTTCTCACCGGCGGACAGGCCGCGGTCCTGCTCACGACGCCACAGGTCACGCACCACTTCGGCCACCTTGTTCACATCGCCGGAGGCGAGCTTCTCGAGGTTGGCCTTGTAACGGCGGGACCAGTTGGTCGGCTCCTCCGTGTGTGGCGCGCGCAGCACCTGGAAGACGCGGTCGAGACCTTCCTGGCCGACGACGTCGCGGACGCCGACGTATTCGGCGTTCTCTGCGGGAACCCGAACAGTCAGGTCGCCTTGCGCGACCTTCAGGACCAGATACTCTTTCTGCACACCCTTGATGGTGCGGGTCTCGATTGCTTCGATCAGCGCCGCTCCGTGGTGGGGGTAAACGACGGTGTCTCCGACCTTAAAAATCATGTGTCCCGTGCCCCTTTCGATGTTCACAGTTTAACATGCGACTCGATAACGGCGCGATCAACTGTGCAGGTCAGGGCCACAACGAGGCCATCGCAGGGGTTGACAATACGCAGTTGTTGTGCATTGAATTGCGCCACAACGGGTTAACCACCAGCATAGTGGCCGGTTAACGCTGCGCGGACCACCGGCATCGATCCGGCAACCTCGCGCGGGACACCTAACTGTTACTTCCGCACCCGCGCGTCGCGAGCCCGAACGTCGCCCGCGCGCAGTCAACTACTACGCTGCCTAGTTACTACCCTCCGACCCGCTGTGGACGGAGTGAGCCCGGTCGACATGGAGGACAAACCGTGACTGCCCTGAAAGCTGTGACCGCCACGTCGGCGCGACGTCGCATGGCGACGGTTGCCGCGCTCGCCGCTGCCGCGGGTATCGCCCTGACCGGCTGCAGTGCCGGCCAGCACACCCAGACCTCGGCGCAGGCCGCCGCGATCAACGGCAACCACGCCACGGTCGGCGACATCGCCCTGCGCAACGTGTACATCGTGTACCCCGAAGCCACCGCCGAGCACAGCAAGGGCGGCAAGGCCGTGCTCGCGCTGTCGATCATCAACGGCAGCGAGACCGTCACCGACGAGCTGACCAGCGTGAGCACCGATCTGGGTCAGATCAAGATCACCGGCCCCGCCGGCGACCCGAAGTTCACGCTGAAGCCGCAGCAGACCGTGGTCGTGGGCCCGGCAATCGCCAAGCCCGCCGCTGCCGATGACCACCACGGCACCACCACGGCCGCGCCGACCACCACCTCGGCGGCCCCGACCAGCACGTCGGCCGCGCCCACCAGTGCCGCGGGCGACAAGCCCTCGATCGACCCGGTGAAGACCCCGGCCACCATCGAGATCACCGGCCTGGCCAAGGACATCGTCCCCGGCCTGACGTACAACGTCACCTTCAACTTCAAGGACGCGGGCACCGTGCAGGTGTCGGTCCCGGTCGACGCCGCCGCTGTCGAGCGCGTGGAGAACGAGAAGTCCGGCCCGGCGCCCGAGGGTGCGGGCGGCGGTCACTGAGACCAGCCTTCGCAGGTAGAGCCGTCGCGAATTTTCGCGGCGGCTCTACTTGTCGGTGCTGGTCCGTAGGGTGCGCGTGTGGCCAAGACCAAAGCAGTCTTCCGGTGCTCCGCGTGTTCGCACGAGGTGTCCAAGTGGGTGGGTAAGTGCCCCGATTGTGGTGCCTGGGGGACGGTGAACGAGGTGGCCGTCTCGGCGTCCGCCGCGGCGCCCGGACGGCGGGCGATGCTGCCCACGACCGCGGCGGCGCCGTTGTCGCAGATCGATTCCAAGATCACCCGGGCGCGCTCGACGGGCGTGAGTGAGCTGGATCGGGTGCTCGGGGGCGGTGTGGTGCCGGGGTCGGTGGTGTTGCTGTCGGGTGAGCCGGGGGTCGGCAAGTCGACGCTGTTGCTCGAGGTGGCGTTTCGGTGGGCGTCGGCGCGCGAGGAGACCGCGCTGTATGTGACCGCGGAGGAATCCGCCGGTCAGGTGCGGTTGCGCGCGGATCGCACGGGCGCGGTGCACGACCGGGTGTATCTGGCGGCGGAGTCGGATCTGTCGATCGTGCTCGGGCATGTCGAGCAGGTGCGACCGACCTTGCTGGTGGTGGACTCGGTGCAGACCATGCTCGCGCCGGAGGTGGACGGCGTGATCGGCGGTGTCACCCAGGTGCGCGCGGTGACGGCCGCGCTGACGTCGCTGGCCAAGGCGTCGGGGATCGCGGTGCTGCTGGTCGGGCACGTCACCAAGGACGGGAACGTGGCCGGGCCGCGCACGCTCGAACACCTGGTGGACGTGGTGTTGCAGTTCGAGGGTGACAAGAACTCGTCGCTGCGGATGGTGCGCGGGATCAAGAATCGGTTCGGCAGTGCCGACGAGGTGGGCTGTTTCGAACTGCACGACGACGGCATCGCCTGCGTCGACGATCCCTCCGGGCTGTTCCTGCACCATCGCACCGACACCGTGCCGGGCACCGCGGTGACCGTGGCGATGGACGGCAAGCGGCCGCTGGTGGCCGAGGTGCAGGGGCTCACGGTCAAGACCGAGATTCCGCAGCCGCGCCGGGCGGTGAGCGGGTTGGACTACAACCGGGTCGCCATGGTGCTGGCGGTGCTGCAAAGTCGCGGACGGGTGTTTCTGGGCAAGCACGATGTGTACGCGGCGACCGTGGGCGGTATGCGATTACTCGAGCCGACCGCCGATCTGGCCATCGCCTTGGCCATCGCGTCGGCCGAGGCCGATGTCGCGCTGCCTGCTGGTTGGGTGATTCTCGGCGAAGTCGGGCTGGCGGGCGAGGTCCGCAAGGTCACCGGGCTCGGTAGGCGACTGGCCGAGGCCGAACGGTTGGGGTTCACCACGGCGTTGGTGCCGCCCGGTTCGGAGAAGACCAAGACCGGGACCATGCGAATTCACGAGGTCGGGGATCTGCGCTCGGCGCTGCGTTTGGCCGAACTCCGCAAATCCCGCGCACCGCGTGAAGTGGTGTCCGTGGAATAACTTCGGCAAACGCGAAAATCGGTGTCGAGCACCCATTTTCGCGACAATGTCCATTGACGGCGTGACCGAACCTGCGAAGACTGCAAATCGACCGAAGTCGAACATGTGACCTATTGCGCACCCGCACAATGCCCCCGCACGCGGGAGCTGTGGTTCACGAGGCCAGGTTGAAGGGTTCCGCGGCACTGCGCGCGGCACCGAGTTGGGCCACCACCATGTACGCGCCCGCCGGCACCTGGAGGCGGTCGCCCGCGCACTGCGGCTGCGAGGTGGTGCCGAACCAGTTGCCCTTGTACGAGAGTTGTTCACCGGCCTTGAGCGTTTTCATTTCCGGCGGGTCGTCCTGGGCGCAGTCGTTGCTCGCCCAGAGGCGGCGCTGGCCGTCGAGGGTGTAGACCAGGAACTGCGGGCCGGCGCCGAGGTCGCGGGAGCAGGCGGCGGACGAGATGTTGGTGATCACCGTGCCGAACGCGGGCTGGTCGCCGACCTTGTAGGTCGGCTGGCCGACGGTCACCTTCAACGCCAGTGACTGGTCCGAGCACGGCGGTGCCGCGGGTTGGTCGGTGGCGCTGGTCGTGGTGGTGGGCGTGGTCGAACTACCGGTCGGCGCGGAGCTGGTTGCCGACGTGGTCGTACTCGGTGCCGACGTGGCGGTCTCGGACGTGGTCGCCGCCGCGTTCTCGGCCCCGGCCGACTCTCCCCCGCGCGCGACCATGGTGACGAGCCAGATCACGATCGCGAGCACCACGACAGCGACGCCGATCGCGAGTGCACGGCGGCGCCAGTAGATCTCCGGTGACAGCGGTCCATTCGGTTCCAGCACACCTCAAAGGTAAGCGCAGCGCGGGGGGCGCGCTGCGCTTACCTCGGCGTGTCGGGGGCCGAACCGGGTTGTGGTCCCGGTTCAGACCACCTCGCCGATGTTGCCGACGGTGCGTCGCAGCTGCACGCGACCGTCCTCGAGCTTGTAGGTGACGCTGGCGATAGCGCACTGACCAGTGGCAACGCGCTGCGAGATGATCATCGACCGCTGCATGAGCAGCTTGCTGGTCTCCACCACGTGGCGGGCTTCGAGATCGTCCAGCGAGGTGAGCCCTTCGCGGCGGCCGACCAGAATCGACGGCGTCACCCGCTCGACCACGCTGCGGATGAACCCGCCGGGCACCTCGCCGCCGTCCAGGGCGTCGATGGTGGCCTTCACCGCGCCACAGCTGTCGTGCCCGAGCACGACGATCAGCGGCACATTGAGCACCTCCACGCCGTATTCGATCGAGCCCAGCACCGAGCTGTCCACGACGTGACCGGCGGTGCGCACCACGAACATGTCGCCCAGACCCTGGTCGAAGATCAGTTCCGCGGCGACGCGGGAGTCACCACAACCGAACAGGATCGCGTGCGGGTTCTGACCCTTGACGAGTTTGGCTCGGTCCGCGGCACCCTGGCTAGGATGCTGCAGAGTGTCATTGACGAAGCGCTCGTTGCCTTCACGTAGCGACTTCCAGGCGCTTATCGGATTGGAACCAGGCATACCGACCATTGTGCACAGGCGCTTGGTTACCAGCGAGTCCGCCGCGTTACGCGTCGGCAAAGAGAGCCTGGCTCAGAGGAAACGAGAACGGTGAGCATCGACGCGAAAGCCCTGCTGACATGGTTCGGCGACACCGCGCGCGAGTTGCCGTGGCGCGAGCCCGAGGCCACCGCCTGGCACATCCTGATGAGCGAGATCATGCTGCAGCAGACGCCGGTGGTGCGCGTCGAGCCGATCTGGCGGGAGTGGGTGGCGCGCTGGCCGGTGCCGTCGGCGATGGCGGCGTCCTCGCAAGCGGAGGTGCTGCGGGCCTGGGGGAAGTTGGGGTACCCGCGGCGCGCGTTGCGGTTGCACGAGTGTGCGCGGGTGTTGGCGGCTGAGCACGGGGACGTGGTGCCCGCTGATGTCGACGTGTTGTTGGGCCTGCCCGGAATCGGTGCGTATACCGCTCGGGCAGTTGCTTGCTTCGCGTATGGGCAGCGAGTTCCCGTGGTGGACACCAATGTTCGACGGGTGGTTGCGCGGGCTGTGCACGGGCGCGAACCGGGCAACCCGTCTTCGCGCGATCTCGCCGAGACCGAGGCACTGCTGCCCGTTTCGGTTCCGCGGGCCGCGAAATTCTCCGCGGCGCTGATGGAACTGGGTGCGCTGGTGTGCACGGCCCGCAATCCCGACTGTGCGCGCTGCCCGTTGCCGAGTTGTGCGTGGGTGGACGCGGGCAAACCCGCCGCCGAGGTGGCGCGCAAGGTGCAGAAGTACGAGGGCACCGATCGTCAGGCGCGGGGGCGATTGTTGGATGTGCTGCGCGATTCGTCGGGGCCGGTTGAGCGGGTGCGGTTGGATCTGGCTTGGACGCGCGATCCGGGTCAACGGGCGCGGGCGTTGGATTCGTTGCTGGTCGACGGGTTGATCGAGCAGACCGATGATGGACTGTTCGCGCTCGCAGGCGAGGGAAGCGCGGCTCCATAGCGCCGAGACCGGGTGTGTCGGCTCGAACTACGTCGAGGAGGTCGGCTCGGTGACGCGGTGCAGGAACCGGCCGACGTGTTCGCGGTACGCCTGGGGTTGTTCGTCGTGCACCAGGTGCCCCGCTCCTTCGATGCGCACGTACTCCGCGTCGGGAACGACCTCGGCCATCGTGCGCATCTGACCCGGCGGGGTGATGGTGTGTTCGCCTTCGATGAGCAGCGCGGGGATCCGCAGCGACTTCCATTCGGACCAGAAGTCGCGGGTGCCCCACTCTTCGGAGATCGCGCGGAAGGTGTCGACCTCGCCGTGCAGGCGGTAGCCATCGGGTGTCGCGGTGAACGCGCGCAGGAAATAGGTGCCCGCGACCGGGCCGAAGTAGTCGAGCACCGCCTGTTCGTCGGCGAACGGTTGCGGCCACGACCCGATCAGCTCGGCCCAGTGCGCGGCGGTGCGGCCGGTGAAATCGGGCGCGATGTCCTCGACGACGATCGCCCGCACCCGCTCGGGATAGGTCGCGGCGAACATCCACCCGTGGATCGCCCCCATCGAATGCCCGACGATCACCATCGGCTCGGCGATACCGGCGGTGAGCTCACCAAGATCGGCCACGAACGCCTCCGTCGTGAGCACGCCCGGCGCAGCCCGCCCATGCCCAGCAGCATCAACCGCATAGACATGCCCATACCCACGCAACCACGGCACCTGATCCGCCCAGGTCCGCGCACTCCCCATCAGCCCATGCAACAACAGAATCGGAACCCCGACCCCACCTTCGTCGTACAACACCCGTCCGATTGTGCCCCAGAGCGGGATGTTTCCCGAGCGGTCGTATTGTCAGGGCCATGGCTGTTGTGAAGATCAATGCGATCGAGGTTCCCGAGGGTGCGGGCCCGGAGTTGGAGAAGCGGTTCGCCGCGCGGGCGGGTGCGGTGGAGAACTCCCCCGGCTTCCTCGGCTTCCAGTTGCTGCGCCCGGTCGCCGGTGACAACCGGTATTTCGTGGTGACGCAATGGGATTCGGAGGATTCGTTCGCCGCGTGGCGTGACGGTCCGGCGCGTGCCGCGCATGCCGGTCACGGTGGCGACGGCGAGCGTCCCAAGCCGGTGTCGACGGGTGCCTCGCTGCTCGAGTTCGAGGTAGTCCTGGACGTGCCCGCGAAGGCCTGACAGCGGCGTTTCCGCTGGACATGCGCGTGCACGTATTGACGCGGGTGGCTGCGGGCTGTCACAGTTCGAGGGAACATCGCGAGGGTGCGCGGTAATTCCGGTGTGAGTCCGGAGCGGTCGCGCCACTGTCATCCATGTACCGGGTCACCGGTGCCGGAGAGCCAGACACCGGCACCTTCGCACCACATTTCAACCGTGGGACGCGTATCCCTACAGGAGGACTCGAATGGCTATCGCGCATTCACCCAGCCGGTCGACCGGCCTCGACACCCTCGCAACCGTGCTCGTCACGGTCGGTGTCGTTCTTCTTGCACTGCTCGCGCTGTACCTGGTCGGTTTCGATCAGGGGGCCGTCTCGCGTAGCGGGATGTTCCTGCACGAGCTGATGCACGACGGACGTCACCTGCTCGGTGTCCCGTGCCACTGATCGGATCCCTCAAGACCCTACTGTTGCGTGGCCTGCTGGCCGGTTTGATCGCCGGCCTGCTGGCCGCGACAGTGGGCTACTTCATCGGCGAGCCCCAGGTGGACGCCGCGATCGCTATCGAAGAAGCCGGTTCCGCCGCGCATGCGCACGCACCCGATGCCGCCGAGGGGCACTCCCACGGTGACGACGCGCTGGTCAGCCGGTCCGGGCAGAAGGCGGGTCAGTTCCTCGCGCTCGGCCTGGCGGGCCTGGCGTTCGGTGCGTTGTTCGCGTCGGCGGTGAATGTCGCGCGGCGGTTCACGAGTCTGTCGGGCACCCAATTGTCGCTGACCACAGCCGGATTGGCGTGGACGGCGATCGTCGCGGTGCCGTTCTTCAAGTACCCGGCCAACCCGCCCGCCGTGGGTGATCCGGAGACCATCAACGAGCGCACCTGGTTGTGGGTCGCGGTTGTCGTGCTCGGACTGTTGGCTGTCGCGGCAGCGGTCGCGGCCTATCGCGCGCTGGCCGGGATGGAAACGCTGCGGTTGATCGCCGGAGTAGCTGCGTTCGTCGTGGTCACCACGGTCGGCTATGTGCTGCTGCCCGGCGTGAACGAGGTGGCCGACGACTTCCCCGCCACCCTGCTGTGGAACTTCCGGGTCGCCTCGCTGGCCCAGACGACCACGCTGTGGGTGAGTTTGGGGCTGGCGTTCGCCGCGCTCACCGAATTCGCCGCGCGGCGTAGCACCTCGGTAGTGGACAAGGTTCCTACCGCAGGGTGATTCTCGCGAGCAGCTGAGAACGGCAGTGTCGGTGTCATGACCGGCACTGCCTTTCTTGTTTCCGAAACCCGCCCCCGCGCCGTGCATGTCGCGTTCGGCGGACTGCTCACCGCACTCGCCGCGGGCGTGGCCGAGGGACTGTTGCGCGCGGTTCGCGGCGGCGACGAATTCGGCGCCACCGCAACGGGTTTGCTCCCGCGCCTGGCCATTTACCTGGCTGTTGCGGGGGTGGCGTTGTACATGCTCAACGGCAGCCGCGTGGCTCGCGCGGTGTTGACCGTCGGCATCGGCGTAGTCGGCCTGATCTCCCTGATCATCGAGCCACTGGCAGTGGTGTTGTCCACCGACGACTACACGACCCTGTTCGACGGGATGTCCGAGAGTTCGATCGTGCTGGCCGGTTGCCGCACTGTGCACATCCTGGCTGTCGTCATCGCGATTCCGGCCATGTACACCCCCGCCGCGCATCGCTGGTTCACCCAGCGGTGAGCCCGGCCTAATCGTCCAAAACGGCCGCCCGACAGTCGGTTTTCTGCCTGTCGGGCGGCCGATTGGTCGATTACGCCGGTTCGATCAGACCAGCGCCGCGTCCAGCTCGATCTCGGCCACGCCCGCCAGCGCCTTGCTGACCGGGCAGCCTTCCTTGGCCGCGGTGGCCGCCACGGCGAAGGCCGCGTCGTCGAGCCCGGTCGCGCGCCCGCGCACGGTGAGCTTGATCTTGCTGATCCGGAAACCGCCGGCGGGGTCAGGCGACAACGTCACGTCGGCGGTCACATCCAGGCTGTCCGGCGTGCCACCGGCATTGGCGATCTCGGCCGACAGCGCCATCGAGTAGCACGACGAATGCGCGGCCCCGAGCAGTTCCTCCGGGCTGGTGCCCTCGGCCGTGTCGGCGACCCGGCGCGGGAAGCTCACGTCGAACTTGCCCACCCCCGAGCTGACCAGTTCGACCTGCCCGGACCCGTCCTGCAGTCCGCCTGACCAGAGAGTACGTGCGCTACGAGTCGGCATCGCGATCCTTTCGATTCGTGTGTGGTGCGTTCGGTGACGAACCTACTCGCGCGTGCACCGATGGTGTTCGGCTCAGGAAACCTTGCTGGTGACTTCGTCGAGGCGTTCGAGCTTGTCGGGCCAGACCTGCTGGTGCAGATCCCGGATCGCCGCGGTCGGAAAACCGGAGTGCCGCAGGCGAAGTCGGATGCCACGCGGTTGCTTGAGGAATTCGGCGGCGACCACCGTTTCCACGCCGTCGGTGGCGGCGGTGACCCAGGTGAACTCGACCCGGCGGTTCTGTTCCAGCAGCAGGATGCGGCCGTAGTGGGGGTTGCGCTTGTCGGCGGAGCCGGTGTCGAAGTAGAGCGGCTCGTCGACGGCGGGGCGCATCAGGACCGATCCGGGAACGGCCAGCCACAGGTCGAGACCTTGGGTCCAGGCCGCGTACAGCAAGCTGGGCTGGGCTTTCATCACACGCTCGACCGTGAGCTCGTGCGGCCGCGTGGACAGGTCCGGAGGGCGAACTTGCTGGTCCATCCGCCGACCTTACCGGTGATGACCGGGCGATCCCCGCATCGGGTGTGCGACAGCGTTACTCACAATTCGTGAGACGATGCGGGAATCAGCCGGCGGGAATCAGTGGATGAGGCCGTCGAAGAATTCGCGGATATCGCCGCTGAGGAGATCAGGGACCTCGAGGGCCGGGAAATGGCCGCCGGAGTAGAACTCCGACCAGTGCACGATGTTGTGGGCCTTCTCGGCGAAACGGCGGATGGCGAAGTCGGCGGTGGTGAAGACCGCGACGCCGGTGGGGACCGTACCCGCGGCGGCGGGCACGAACATCGTGGAGTCGTGGAAGCGTTCGTAGTAGTAGTTCGCGACGCTGCGGGCGGTGTCGGTGAGCCAGTAGATGGTGACCGTGGTCAGCATCGTGTCGAGGTCGATGGCGTCCTCGGGCAGCACGTGGGTGGCGTCGGTCCACTCCTTGTACTTCTCGATGATCCAACCCAGTTGTCCCACTGGCGAATCCGCGAGTAGCTGGGCAATGGTGTTCGGTCGCGAGCCTGCGAGGTTCATGTAGGCCGAACCACTGTCGCGGAACTCCCCCATGGCGGCCAGGCGCGCCCGCTCCGGCCCGGTCAGCGCCGCCATGTCGGCCGGATCGCCGGTCGGGAAGGTGACCAGGGCGTTGGCGTGTACCCCGATCACCCGGTCGCTGTGGTCGCGGCCGATGCACGGGGCGATGAACGCGCCGTGGTCGCCGCCGTGAACGCCGAAGCGGTCGTAGTCCAGGCGGGTCATCAACTCGGCCAGGGCCGCCGCGACCCGACCGTCGTTCCAGCCCAGTTCGGTGAGCGGACCGGAGAAGCCGTGGCCGGGCAACGAGGGGATCACCAGGTGGAAGGCGGGAGAGTCGGCGTCGACGGGGCTGGTCAAGGGGTCGATCAGCGCGGCGAAGTCGGCGGGGGTGCCCGGCCAGCCGTGGATCAACAGCAGCGGCGTGGCGTCGGCGCGCTCGGAGCGGATGTGCAGGAAGTGCAGGTTCTCACCGTCGATCTCGGTGGTGAACTGCGGGTGGGCGTTGAGGGCTGCCTCGACGGCACGCCAGTCGAACTTCTCGGCCCAGTAGGTGGCCAGCTCGCGCAGGTAGGTGGTGGGAACCCCGCGCGTCCAGTCGGTGCGATCGCCGACCTCGTCGAGCCAGCGGGTGCGGGTGAGGCGGTGGTGCAGGTCGTCGATGTCGGCCTGCGGTATGTCGATGCGGAAGGGGCGGATCTCGTTGCTGTTCATGAGATTTATGGTTCCGCTGAAGAGGGGGTCGCCACATCACCAGATCTCGTTATATTCGACTACGAGAGGTCGAATCCACCCAGGTAACAGGTCAGGATGTCGGTGAGCGAAACGGTCAGCAGCGTATTGGTGGGCCGGGCGGGCGAGGTCGCTGCCCTGGCCGCCGCTGTGGCCGACGAGCAGGTGAGCGCGGTGCTGATCGGCGGCGAGGCCGGGATCGGCAAGTCGCGGGTCGTGGCGGAGTTCAGTGCCCGGCTCACCGTGTCGACGGTATGCGCGGTGGGTCGGTGTTCCGAATTCGGCGGTACCGCAATGCCTTTCGCACCTTTCGCGGCCGCCTTCGCGAGCATCATCCGCAGCGTCGGTGTCGAGGAAGTGGCCGCGCTCCTGCCGCCCCGGCCCGCGCTGGCGAAATGGTTGCCGCAGGTGGCGGTGCGGTCGGGTGTGCCCGCGACGGATTCGGATCGCACGCAGCTGTTCGGTGAGGTGCTGCTGTTGCTCGAACAGCTGGCCCTCACCCGCCCGGTGGTGGTTGTGCTCGAGGATCTGCACTGGGCCGATTCGGGAACCAGAGAGCTGCTGTCGTTTCTGGTAGCCAACCTGGAACGACGCGGGGTGCTTCTGGTCGGCACCTATCGACCCGCCGAATCCGCGCCGATGCGCGATCTCCTGGCCCAGCTGCGACGCGATCCGGCGGTCCGGGTGCTCGCCCCCGCACCGCTGACCCGCCATGAGGTGGGGCGGCAGTTGGCGGCGCTGACCGGCAGTGAACCGGAACCGGCCGTGATCTCGCGGGTGTTCGAGCGCAGCGGCGGCAACCCGCTGTTCGTCGAGGCGTTGAGCCGTTCGCGCGACGGTGCGGAGTTGACCGATCTGCTGCTGAGTTTCGTTTCCGGGCTCAGCGCCGATGGTCGCGCGGTGGCCGACGCCGCGGCGGTGATCGGGTCCGGGATGCGGCACCAAACCCTGGCAGCGCTGGTCGACCTGCCCGAACCGGCGCTGCTCGCGGCGGTTCGCGAGCTGACCGATCGGCACGTGTTGCGCACCGTCGACGGCGAGCCTTCGGAGGGACCCGGCTCGTCGGGCTACGAATTCCGGCACGTGTTGATTCGACAGGCCATTTACCACGATCTACTGCCCGCCCAGCGCGTCGGAATGCACGCCGCGGTGGCCGAGATCATCGGCCGACAGACGCTGCCGCCGACGCGCTACTACGCCGAACTCGCACAGCACACCGAAGCCGCCGGTGATCTGCACCGGGCACTTCTCGCCTACTGGAACTGCGCGCGAGGTCTCGACGACGCCGCCGCCCGAGTGCACCCGTTGCGACGGGTGGTGCAGCTGTGGGACCGATTGCCCACAGCGGAACTGCCCGACACCACGCGCGCGCGGGTCCTGGCCGAGCTCGTTGCCGCCTGCAACCGCTGTGGTGAGATCACGCTCGGCATCGACACCGCCGACCGTGCGCTGCGCGAGCTGGACCGCTCGGGCGAACCGGTCGAGGCCGCCCAGCTCTATCTGCACCGCGCGGCACTGCGCAGTCGGACCGGCGCTGGTCCCGGCACCGATCTGGATCGCGGGCTGGCACTGCTGCCGGTGGATCCGCCGAGCCTGCTTCGCGCGCAAGCGCTGGCCACGCGGGCGCTGCAGAGTGCGTTTTCCGGCGATTCGGCCGCCACGATCGAGGACGCGGACGAAGTACTGCGCATCCTGGACGCACTGCCGGACGGCACCCCCTCCGCGATCGCCGCGCTGACCGCCCGCGCGCACGCCTACCGCGGCCTGGCCTGTCGCGACGATATCGACACTGCGATAGCACATTTCGAGACCGCCAGGGCCGCTGTCGCCGAGACAACCGATCTTCGCATCGGGATGGATGTCGCGGTCTGGGAGTCCGCCTTGCTACACAGCGCTGGACGCTACGCAGCGGCGATCGAGGTGATCGAACGGGGTTTGCGCACAGCGCATTCGGTGTTCCACTTCGAGGAATCAGGGCCGATTCTGTTCGTGAAGTGGGTGCAGTCGTTGACCGCGCTCGGACGCTGGGACGAGGCACTCGCCGTTGTCGATGACGTTCAACTGGGTCAGCTACCGCCGCTGACCATCGCCGCCGTGAAGCTGTGCTACTCCACTATCGCTGTCGCGCAGGGTGATTCGTCAGCAGCGGAACGGTTGTCCGCGCAGGCGGGCGAGCTGCTCGGCGACGGCGCCTACGCGCGCCAATATCGCATCCAGCTGGCGGTCGTGCAGGCCACCATTGCGTTGACACACAACGACATCGACACCGCTCGAACGGTTTTCACCGAGGCGCTCGCCCATCCCCTGCTCGCCCATCCCCGGGAAACCTGGCCGTTGGTGGCATCGGCCGCCGGTGTCGAACAGGCTCCACCGGAGTTGCTCGCGCTCGCTTCGTCGCTGCCGCGAACCTCCCCTGTCGACAACGCCAACGCCGCCGCCTATCGCGCGCAGACCTCCCACACCTCGACAGACTGGACTACGGCGGCCGATTCCTGGGCCGCGCTCGATCAACCCTACGAACGGGCGCGTGCACTGCTCACAGCTGCCGAATGCCTTGTCGCCGAGAGTAATAGAGAATCCGCGACCACACTGATCGGCACCGTCTGCACGATCGCAGCCGATCTGGGTGCCGTTGCCCTGACCGATGCCGCACACAATCTGGCCCGCCGAGCCCGACTGCCCGTCGCCCACGCGCACCCCGGACCCGCCACGGCACCGACACCACGCACCTTCGGCCTCACGGCCCGCGAACTCGACGTCCTACGCCTGGTCGCCAAGGGCATGACCAACCGGGCCATCGCCACCGAGCTCTACATCAGCGCCAATACCGCGGGCGTTCACGTCTCGCGCATTCTGACCAAACTCAGCGCCACCAGCCGCACCGAAGCAGCCGCCATCGCCCACCGAAACGGGCTGATCGACGACCACTGACGCGGCTCTCGCGTCATTCGGTCGCGGTGGCTCGTGCCAGCACGATGCCCCCGACGATCAGCGACAGCGCCAGCACGCGTCCGACGCTGAGCGGGTCCTTGTGCACCAGCACTCCGAGCCCGATCGCGCCGACCGCGCCGATCCCGGTGAACACCGCGTAAGCGGTCCCGACCGGGAGGGTCTGCATGGCGCGCGAGAGCAGGTACACCGCCAGCGAGCCGAGCGCGACGCACAGCAGGGTCGGGCCGAGTTCGGTGAAGTTCTCGGTGGGTTTGATGGTCTGCGACCAGATGATTTCGACGAGGCCTGCCAGGCCGAGGACAAGCCAGCTCATCGCACGTATTCCTTTGCGAGCACGCGCACTTCGGCCCGTGCGGCGGCCAGGGACGCCTCGTGTGCGTCGCGCAGGTGGGCGAGGTTCGGATCCTGGACGGCGTTGGCGAACTCCGCGTGGACGAAAACCGTGTCGGTGACGGCGAAATGGCCGGCGAAGAAGTCGCGCAGGAAGCGTTCCTGGTAGTCGAACGCGGCCTTGGGTGCGCCGGGTGAGTACGCGCCGCCGCGAGCCGTGACCACGACGAACCTGCGCTGCCCCAAGGACATTCGAGGGAAAGTGATCTGGTCGAGCCAGGCCTTGAGGGAAGCCGGGATGGAGTAGTTGTACATCGGCGTGCCGATCAGGATCACGTCGGCGGCCAACACCTGCGCCAGCAGCGGTTCGACCACCTGCCAGGCGGCCCGCGCCGCGGGCGTGACGGCCAGGTCCGGGAGTCGGTCGAAGTCGGTGGTTCCGGCGGCGAGGACCGCGTCGCACAGTTCGGTCCAGCCCTCGTCGATGAACGGTGTCGGCTCGGCGGCGAGGTCGCGGTAGGTGCGCCGGCGCCTCCCGAGCGCACCGGCGCGGCCCGTAATCGCGCGAAAGTGCTGGCGGCGGCCGCCGAACTGTTCGCCACCCGCGACCCACGGACGGTCACCATGGACGACATCGCCAAGGCGGCGGGTGTCGGGCGCGGCACCCTCTACCGCCGCTATCCCGACCGCAATGCGATCGCTGTCGCCCTGCTCGACGAGCACGAACGGGCCCTCCAGGAACAGCTCCTGCGCGGGGCACCGCCACTCGGCCCCGGCGCTCCCCCGGCCGAGCGGCTGGCCGCCTTCTACGCTGCGATGATCGAATTGCTCACCGGCCATGCGCATCTCGTGCTCGGCGCGGAGACAGGGGGCGCACGGTTCGCCACCGGCGCTTACGGTTTCTGGGCTGTGCACGTGCGGTCGCTGCTCGTCGAGGCCGGTGTGCCGCAACCGGATTCGCTGGTGGACACGGTCCTCGCGCCGCTCGCCGCCGAGGTCTACCTACAGCAGCGTGAGCGCGGACTATCGCCCGAGCAGATCATCGCCGGACTGTCGACTGTCGCTCACCGATTACTCGGTGCGCCTTAGCTTCTCTCGACGGAACCTGCCGCTCGCCTCGGAGGTCGCGGGTCAGGTGAGGTCGCGGCGGGTCATGAGCCAGATCGTGCCGCCCGCGAAGGCCAGCACGTAGATGGCCAGCAGGGCGAAAGATTCACCGCGGGTGAGGATGTCGAGGACGCCGGGGTTCGCCGGGCCCGCCACGGTGCGCATCGCGCCTGCTGCCGAACCGGCGGCGGTGCCCGGCATCAGGTTGGTGACGGCTTCGATCGGGCCGAAGATGCCGGCCACACCCCGGAGCAGATTCTCCACCACCAGCACCCACACCAGGCCGAGGCCGACAGCCAACGCGGGGCCGCGAGCGATGGCACCGATGAAGGCGCCCGCGGCGGTCCACATTCCGAGAATGGCTGTGCCGGTGATGATTCCGACCAGCGAGTCGTCCAGAGCAGGCATCGTGATGGGCTGGGATTCGCTGGCCGCGATCACCGTGGCGATGCCGATATCGACGGCGAAGGCGGCCAGGACCAGTGCGAAGACCACCGCCAGCAGGGTCACCAGGAGTCCCGTGACCGCCGCGGCTCGGCTCGGGCCCTGGGTGAACACGGTTTTCCAAGTGCCCCAGCCATATCCGCTGCCCACGGCCAGAGCACCGAGAATCAGTACCAGCGCGCCGCCGAACATCGACATGCCCTGCGTGAACACCTCGGGGACGGCGGCGGGCATGAGTTGTCCGAGTAGCACGTCACGAGGGAGGCCGTCGGACATCGCGCCGTTCTCGCCGGAGGTGTAGGCGAGGTAGTTGAACAGGTAGGCGAAGGTCAGGTTGAGCAGGACCCAGGTTGCGAGGACGATCCAGAAGGCGGGCCAGCGACCCAGCCGCAATATTTCCGCACGGACACTCGCAGTGAGATCCCTTGTCATGGTGTTCATTTCGCTACCTCCACAGCCGTCATCTCGAAGAAGACTTCTTCCAGGGATTTCTCGTCTACGCGCAGTTCGAGCAGGTCAGCACCTGCCGCGACCACGGCTCGTGCCACATCGGGTGCCATCGCGGCGCTCGTTTCGACTCTGATTCCGTCCGCGCCCGTCCGTGCGGGAGCGATCGCGCGCACGGCGTCGAGGGCCACGCTGACCGGTTCGGCGCGCAGGAGAAGTGTTGCGGTGCCGCGTAATTCGGCCACCGTCGATTCCGCGAGCAACCGACCGCCGGAGATCACGCCGACGCGGTGGCAGATTTCCTGCACCTCGCTGAGTTGATGACTCGACAGCAGGACCGTGTGGCCGTCGGCGGCGAGATCGGTGATGAGCGTGCGCATTTCGGCCAAGCCCGCGGGGTCGAGGCCGTTGGTCGGCTCGTCGAGGATGAGCAGGTCCGGGTCGCCGAGCATGGCCGCGCCGACGCCGAGGCGCTGTTTCATGCCGAGCGAATAGGTGCGGAACCGGTCGCCTGCCCGGTCGGCCAGGCCGACGCGTTCCAGCGCGGTCTCGACGTCGGCGTTGCCGTGACCGCGATATCGGGCGAGAACCCGCAGGTTGTCGCGGCCCGAGAGGTAGGGGTAGAAGCCGGGGCCCTCGATGAGGACGCCGATCCGGCGCAAGACCTCCGGGTCGCCCGGGGACAAACCCTGGACCGTCGCGGTGCCCGCGCTGGGGCGGATGAGGCCGGCCAGCATGCGCAGCGTGGTGGTTTTGCCCGCACCGTTGGGGCCGAGGAAGCCGTAGATCTCCCCGGCCGCGACCCGCATGCTCACCGCGTCCACCGCGACATGCTCGCCATAGCGTTTGGTCAACTCCGTGGTGACCACGATCGATTCGTTCATGGGAATCAGAATCCGCGCTCACGGGGTGCTCGGGCATCCGTCGCGCGGCGTGCTCGGTACTACGCCGCGCGGACTACGGGCGTCGCGAATCGCGGGCGCGAAGGGGCTCAGGATCAGCGGAAGTGCAGGCGCAGTGCGCCTATCGCAGGAAATACGTGCGCAGGCCGACGCGGGCACCGCGCGCACGCAATAGGGTTGAGCAGGTGGGAATGTCTGCGAAGTGGGTGCGTGGCTCGGTCGTGCAGGACTGGGGCCTGGCGGTGATCGTCGCGGTGATCCAGTTGGCCGCGAGTTCCGGGGCGAATGCGAGTCAGACCGGGGTGCGGTCATTGGATGCGTTCGCGTATCTGCTGCTGCTCGCGGGGCCGATCGCGCTCGGATTCCGGCGGGTGCGGCCCGAACCGGTGTTACTGGTGGCGTTCGTCGCCGCCGTGGTTTATGTGTTGCGCGACTACGGGTATGGGCCGATTTTCCTCTCGTTGATCATCGCGTTCCTTACCGCGGCGGTGAGCGGATCGCGTTGGCGCACATACCCGGTGGTCGCGGTCGGGTTTCTGCTGATGGTGTGGCCGTTGCCCGCGCTGCTCGGGCGGGATTCCGACGCGTGGCAGATTTTCGGGTTGCTCGCGTGGATGGGGGTGCTGGTCGCGATCGCCGAGGGGGTGCGGCAGCGGCGAGCCGTGGTGTCGGCGCGTGAACAGCGGGCTGAGGCGACTGCGCGTGACGAGCAATCCCAGCAGGCCCGGGCGGCGTCCGAAGAGCGGCTGTCTATTGCTCGCGAACTGCATGATCTTCTCGCGCACAGTCTTTCGCTGATCAATGTGCAGTCATCGGTGGCATTGGAACTGTTCGATCGCAAGCCGCAGCAGGCCGCGGCTGCGCTGGCGACCATCAAAACGACGTCCAAAGAGGCTCTGACAGAAGTCCATACGCTGCTGCACGCGATTCGCAGCGGGGCCGCCGTCGTACCTGAGTATCCCGAAACTGTTGGTACTGAACCGGATTCCCCACGCCCTGAACCTGCACGTCCGGCCCCACGTGCGCCCGCGCCGACGCTCGAAGACCTCGACGGTCTCCTGGAACGCACCCGCTCGACCGGGCTCGACGTCGACACCAAGATCATCGGCATGCCCAAGAAGTTGCCCAGCGTGATCGACGTGGCGGCGGCCAGGATCGTGCAGGAATCGCTGACCAACGTGGTGCGGCACGCGCCGGGCGCGACGGCGCTGATCACCCTGCGCTACACGCCCGAATCCGTCGACATCACCGTCGACAACACCCGACCGACCGGGACCGCCGTTCGAACGGGGATCGGCGGCAACGGGATCATCGGGATGCGGGAGCGGGCGCATGCGCTCGGCGGGGCTCTCACCGCAGGGCCGCGGCCGTCCGGCGGGTTCCGGGTGGCGGCCAGATTACCTGCTCGACCTGCGGCTTTGTCAACGCAGGCCCGCACGTCCGCCGACGCGCGATCGGAAGCGGCCAACGGCGAAGAAGCCCGCGCATGAGCGACCCCGAGGTGCCGCGCAGCGGTGCTGGTCCGACGAAGATCCGGCTCCTCGTCGCCGACGATCAAGCGCTGGTCCGTGGGGGTTTCGTCGCACTCCTCGACGCCCAAGACGACATCGAGGTGATCGGCGAGGCCGACAACGGCGAACAGGCCGTGCGAATGACCCGCGCGCTGGTCCCCGACGTGGTGCTGATGGACATCCGCATGCCCATCCTCGACGGCCTCGCCGCCACCCGCATGATCGCCGACGACCCGAAACTCGCCGCCGTCCGCGTCGTAGTCCTGACCACCTTCGAACTCGACGAGTACGTCTTCGAGGCGATCCGCGCCGGCGCCGCGGGCTTCCTGGTCAAACACACCGAACCCGCCGACCTGCTGCGCGCCGTCCGCGTCGTAGCCGCGGGCGACGCCCTGCTCTCCCCCGGCGTCACCCGCCGCCTGCTCGCCGAATTCGCCACCCACACCAAACAACCACCTCCCGCCGCCTTCGCCGAACTCACCGACCGCGAACGCGAGGTGATGACCCTGGTAGCCGAAGGCCTCACCAACGCCGAAATAGGCACCCGCCTGTTCATGTCCCCCGCCACCGCCCGCACCCACGTCAGCCGAATCCTCACCAAACTCAACGCCCGAGACCGCACCCAGCTCGTAGTCATCGCCTACGAATCAGGGCTGGTCCGCCCGGGTTGGCAGTAGTCGGCTACTTTCCCGGGTCGGCCTGCTGACGTTCGCCCGACGAGAAGCGGGCGCGTCTGGGTGCGCCTGCGGGGGCTGCTTGGGCTCGGGAGGAGTAGGCCGACAGGGCGTCGAAGGCTCCTCGGACGCCGCCTGCGACCGGGGCGTAGGTGATGGCCGAGCCGGGGTCGAAGCCGAGGTTGGTGCCTACTTCGACGGCGTCCATGTTGGCGCCGAGGAACACGAAGGTCCAGTTGTAGACGTCCTGCTGCTGGGTGATCAGGGACTTCACGGCGGGGTGGGTCCATTCGCGGCTGGAATTCTCGTGGCCGTCGGTGAGGACCACGACGATCACGGTGCCGGGGCGTTCGGATTCGGGTCGGGCAGCCAGGTCGGTGCCGACGCTGGTGACGAGCTTGCCGACCGCGTCGTACAGCGCTGTTCCGCCGCGCGGTTGCAGGTTCGGTGCGGGCACCTGCTCCAGTGGCAGGTTCGCGTAGACCACGTCATAGGTGGTGTCGAACTGCGCGAGCGTCACCTCGATCTTCTTCGGCACCGCCCGCTGCTGCTCGAAATAGGCGGCCAACCCACCCTCGGTATCGGCCTTGATGGTCTGCATCGACCCGGAACGGTCGAGCAATACCGCAATCAACGTGCGATCGGAATCAGTCATGTGTGCGAACACCCCCATGTCGGTTTGTACGAGCAATTCCCACCGTACGCCGACGAATTCGCCTGCGGGACCGGCGAAAAGGAGTCGCCAAGGTATCGCCAAGCCGCGATTCCTACCGTCACCACGGACCGACCACTCCCCGGCGAAAAGAGCCCGATTCCGTGAGCACGATCTTTGTCTTCACCCGCATCTCCCCCGCCGACGCCGACAACATCGCCGGGTCGACCGATGTCCCCGACGAATTCCTCGACGCACCGATCCTTGCTGAGGGCGAACCATGCGGTGACCTCGACCAAGCCTGGGATGGGCTGCGCCTGCTGTTCTCCGCAGCGGCCGTCGACTTCGACCTCTTGCGCGAAGACCGGCCCAACGATCGCGAGGATTGCCTCACCGTATGGACCGCGAAGGAAGTCGCCGCGGCAGCAGAAGTCCTCACCTCGACTCCCTTCGACCGACTCGCCGAGCATTTCTCCGCCGAGTTGATGGACGAGGAGGACGCGCGCCCCGACATCTGGGAGGACCGCGACGAAGCGCTCGACTACCTGGGCGACGGCTATACCCGGCTACAGGCGTTCTTCGCCTACGCGTCTTCGACGAACTCTGCGGTACTGGGTCGACTCGCCTAGCTGACAACAAGGCTGTGAACGAAACCGAGGAAAGGAAACTGTTGTGGGTGTGATCATGTCGTTCACCAGGGTGAGCGCGGCGGATCTGGAACTGGCGATGAAGCACAAAGATTGCGCGGAGGAGTTTCTCGCCGACTACACGCCACCGGAAACCGACCCGAACGGGTATTTGGACAAGTCGTGGGCGGGGCTGAAATACCTTCTGGAAGCGGCGGATACGGGTATCGACCTGTTCTTCACCGCTACGCCGTTGCCCATCGACGGGTACAGCGGATGGGATCCAGACGATGTCGCTCACACGGCGGAACTGCTGGGCAATACATCATTCGACAACCTCGCCGCCCACTACGACCCGGTCGCGATGGACACCATCGGGGTCTATCCCCCGATCTGGATCCGCGACGGCAACGACGGCCTCGGCTACCTCCGCGAGAACTACGCCAGCCTGGTCGAGGTATTCGTGCACGCCGCGCACCATCGGTCCGGACTCCTGCAGAGCTTCGGCTGATCCTGGCAACGAAAAGCCCGCCCCCTGAAACTTCCAGGGGGCGGGCTCCGTCGTTGTGCTGACTACTCGCCGGAGGCGGCGGCTTCGGGCGCGGTGCCCTCGGCTGCGCCGGTGAGGACTACCTCGGGCTTGTCGTCGCCTGCGGGGGCCTTGGTCAGCTTCGTGGACTTGCCCGCGAAGGTGAACTTGGCGTCCTCGCCCTGGCCTTCGCCGTCCCAGTTCTCGACATCGACTGTGATGGTCTGGCCTGCGCCGATCTCGCCGAACAGGATCTTCTCCGAGAGCTGGTCCTCGATCTCGCGCTGGATCGTGCGACGCAGCGGACGAGCGCCGAGAACCGGGTCGAAGCCACGCTTGGCGAGCAAGGCCTTGGCCTTCTCGGTCAGCTCCATGGCCATGTCCTTGTTCTTCAGCTGTTTGCCCACGCGCGTGATCATCAGGTCCACCATCATCACGATCTGCTCGCTGGTGAGCTGGTGGAACACGATCACGTCGTCGATGCGGTTGAGGAACTCGGGGCGGAAGTGCTTCTTCAGCTCGTCGTTGACCTTGAGCTTCATCCGCTCGTAGTTCGAGCCCTGGGCGTTCGACTGGGTGAAGCCGAGGCCCACCGCCTTCGAGATGTCGGAGGTGCCCAGGTTCGAGGTGAAGATCAGCACGGTGTTCTTGAAGTCGACCGTACGACCCTGACCGTCGGTGAGACGGCCGTCCTCGAGCACCTGCAGGAGGGTGTTGTAGATCTCCTGGTGCGCCTTCTCGATCTCGTCGAACAGCACCACCGAGAACGGCTTGCGCCGCACCTTCTCGGTGAGCTGGCCGCCCTCTTCGTAACCGACGTACCCGGGAGGGGCACCGAACAGTCGCGACGCGGTGAAGCGGTCGTGGAACTCGCCCATGTCGATCTGGATGAGCGCGTCGTCGTCGCCGAACAGGAAGTTGGCCAGCGACTTGGCGAGCTCGGTCTTACCGACACCCGAGGGGCCGGCGAAGATGAACGAGCCCGACGGACGCTTGGGGTCCTTCAGACCGGCACGCGTACGACGAATCGCCTTGGAGACGGCCTTGACCGCTTCCTCCTGGCCGATGATCCGCTTGTGCAGCTCATCTTCCATGCGGAGCAGACGGGTGGTCTCTTCCTCGGTGAGCTTGAAGACGGGGATGCCGGTCCAGTTGGCAAGCACCTCCGCGATCTGCTCGTCGTCGACCTCGGCCACGACGTCCAGATCGCCCGCACGCCACTGCTTCTCGCGCTCGGCACGCTTGGCGACGAGCTGCTTCTCCTTGTCGCGCAGACGCGCGGCCTTCTCGAAGTCCTGCGCGTCGATAGCGCTTTCCTTCTCCCGGCGCGCGTCGGCGATCTTGTCGTCGAAGTCGCGCAGGTCCGGCGGAGCGGTCATCCGGCGGATGCGCATGCGCGCACCCGCTTCGTCGATCAGGTCGATCGCCTTGTCCGGCAGGAACCGGTCGTTGATGTAGCGATCGGCCAGGGTGGCGGCGGCCACGAGCGCACTGTCGGTGATGGAGACCCGGTGGTGTGCTTCGTACCGGTCGCGCAGACCCTTGAGGATGTCGATGGTGTGCTCGACGGTCGGCTCGCCCACCTGCACCGGCTGGAAACGGCGTTCCAGGGCGGCGTCCTTCTCGATGTACTTGCGGTACTCGTCGAGGGTGGTGGCACCGATGGTCTGCAGCTCGCCACGGGCCAGCTTCGGCTTCAGGATCGAGGCCGCGTCGATGGCGCCTTCGGCAGCACCCGCGCCGACGAGCGTGTGCAGCTCGTCGATGAACAGGATGATGTCGCCGCGGGTGTTGATCTCCTTGAGCACCTTCTTGAGGCGCTCTTCGAAGTCACCGCGGTAGCGGCTGCCCGCGACCAGGGAACCCAGGTCGAGGGTGTAGAGCTGCTTGTCTTTGAGGGTCTCGGGGACCTCACCGTTGACGATGGCCTGGGCAAGGCCTTCGACCACAGCGGTCTTACCGACACCGGGCTCGCCGATCAGCACGGGGTTGTTCTTGGTGCGGCGCGACAGAACCTGCATCACGCGCTCGATTTCCTTCGAGCGACCGATGACCGGGTCGAGCTTGCCTTCCAGGGCCGCCTGAGTGAGGTTGCGGCCGAACTGGTCCAGCACCAGCGACGTGGACGGAGTGCCCGCCTCGCCGCGCGGACCGGCGCCTTCGACAGGCTCCTTGCCCTGGTACCCCGACAGCAGCTGGATGACCTGCTGACGGACACGGTTGAGGTCGGCACCCAGCTTGACCAGGACCTGGGCGGCGACGCCCTCGCCCTCGCGGATGAGGCCGAGCAGGATGTGCTCGGTTCCGATGTAGTTGTGGCCCAGCTGCAGCGCCTCGCGCAGACTCAGCTCGAGCACCTTTTTGGCACGCGGGGTGAAGGGGATGTGACCGGACGGCGCCTGCTGGCCCTGCCCGATGATCTCCTCGACCTGACTACGCACACCCTCCAGCGAGATGCCAAGGGACTCCAGCGACTTCGCCGCCACGCCCTCGCCCTCGTGGATCAACCCAAGCAGGATGTGCTCGGTGCCGATGTAGTTGTGGTTGAGCATCCGGGCCTCTTCTTGGGCCAGGACAACGACACGCCTCGCGCGGTCGGTGAACCTCTCGAACATCGCTCCCTCACTCTCCTGCTCCGACATTCTGGCAACAGACGCCGCAGTATGCGCTCGATACAACCTAGGGCGTCGGACCGACAACTGTCGTCGCCAGCCTGCCATGAAGCCCGGGGGTTGCGGCCCCCGCCACCACTGTAGTTGGCACGGGATTCCGCCGCCGCCGGTCCACCCTATTGGGGACCGGCGACAACATGGTCATTCACTCACAACGCGCACGTCGCGGCATTCGTTTCCACTTCAGTTTTGCCTACAGCGAAATCGGCGCCGAGGGGCTAGCCGGTGAAGGGTGGGACGAATTCGCAGGGCACGGGTGCCTGTCGGGCCGGGTCGAGGGCGTTGAGGACGTGACCGGCCGCGCGGGGGCTGCCCGCGATGGCCAGGTGTTCGGAGTAGTCCTGCGCGCAGCCGTCCTGGACCACGACGGAGGTGGCGTTCGGGCCCGGTACCAGGCCTGATGTGTGCGGGACGACCAGTTCGTCGATCGCGGACACGATATTGGTGTACCGCACGCGCGGGTCGTAGACGCCGTCGGCGTTGAGCGCGGTCATGAACGGCGAGCCGGTGAACATCTGCCCGCAGGCCTGGCACAGCGAGGAGGAGACGGCGTCGAAGGCCGGTCCCGCGCCCAAGGCCCGGCTGAAATGGGCGATATCGCCCGCCCCGAACGCGTTGGTGCCCAGCCACGGCGGGGCGATGCCGACCAGCTTGCCGACCTTGTCTCCACCGCCGAGGCGTTTGACGTAGTAGTTGCCGACGATGTTTCCCTGCGAATGCGCGACCAGGTCCACGCGCTGCGCGCCGGTGCGGGCCAGCACGTCGTCGACGAAGGCGGAAACCTGGGAGGCACTTTGTGGAATCGGCGCCATGCCGCCGATCGCCGAGACGGGCCACGGCAGCGCGTACGAGCCGTAGGTGAGGCTGAACACGCAATAACCCTCGTTGGCCAGCAGCGGGGCATATACGCCCCAGTTCGTCTGGCCTCCGCCGCCGGTGCCGTGCAGCAGGACCACCGGATCAGGGTGCTCGGCCGAGGGGACGCAGGTCGGGTCGTTCGCGCCGGGCAGCGAGCCGCCTGGGTTGGTGAGTTCGGGGACGATGCCGGCGAAGAAGTTGTAGTCGACCGGCAGCGGTGCCGCAGTGGCGGTGCCTGGCACGAACATGGCCGCGGCCAGGATCAGCAGCGACCAGGATTGTCGGAACGAACGACGCATGAACGACTCCTCACTAGAACGTGTTCCACTGATCATGGAACACGCCCCAGCGATCGCGTGGCACTACCGCGCGGAAACCATCGACTGTCCCGCAACAGCGTTGCTGGAGTTGCCGTGTTGCACACCGGCGACGAACATCGCGCCACACAGCACCGCGAACGCCGCGGTGTTCAGCACCGCGCGCACGATGTTCCAACGAACCCACGCCGCTTCATAATTCGCGCGAACGGCGGCCGCGTCGGCCATCGACGACGGATCGCCCGCGGCATCCAGCGCCTCGTTGAGCGGCACATTCATCCCGGCGGTGACCGCGAACGCAATCACGTTGAGCGCCACCGCGACTCCGATCCAGATCAGCGTGGCGCGCTGGTCACTGCCCAGGTGCAACACCGCCGCCAACGCGGTGAAACCGACCGTGCCCATGAACGCGAACATGAACCAGGGATTGAGGATCACGATGTTGACCTTCTGCATGACCTCGATCAGGGTGCGGTCGGAAGTGCGTGCCAGCGCGGGCATCACCGAGATCGCGTAGGCGAAGAACACTCCGGCGACGAGGCCGGTACTGAGCAGCGCCAGCACCATGGTGGCCATCCGAACTGCGAACATGACGTCTCCTTGACTCGTGCCCCGCAAGCTCTTTCGGGGATACGAGTAAGTCAACCGCGCAGCGGCCCCTCGCGAACATGGTTCAGGCGCTCAACGGCCTACGCGAGCGTCTGTGCTCACAAATCGTGGTCGGAGATCATCCCGCTCTGCATGGCCAGGGCCGCGAGCCTGGTGCGCTTCTGGTTCTGGGGCAGGTTCTCCACCCCGAACTTCGCGAACAGCGCGCGCAGATGAGTTTTGATGGCGTCGATCGACAGGAACAATTCCTCGGCGATCTGCTGATTCGACGCGGGCGTGGCAAAACCGGTGCCGTGTTTGTACGGGCGGCACAGTGCGATCAGTACCGCGCGTTGGGTATCGGTGAGCGAGCGCATGGTGGGGATGGACCCGGACGCGGTATGCGTCGCGTCATCGACCACACCGCCGAAATCGAAGAAATGCACCAGGGTGGTCCCGACCCGAATGCGGTCGCCGGGACTCAAGCGGCGTCGGCCGACAAGGCGTTCCCCGTTGACGAACGTGCCGTTGCGCGACAGGCCGTCGTCGATGATCGTCCACTGCGCGCCCAGATGCTCGACCGCGGCGTGCAGCCGCGACACCTCGACATCCCACGCGAGCACCAGATCGGCCTGCACATTGCGGCCGATGGTGATCCGCTGCTGCCGCGCGTCCAGCGCCAATTCGTGCTGCTTGCCGGTGCCGTCGGTGTACCGCAGGAAAGAGCTCACGCCGCGACGCCGTAGAAGACCCGAAACACCTTGTGCACGAACATCACTGTACGTCCCCGACCTCGCGGACGAGCAGGCAGGCGGGGCCGCGCACCACGCGAGCCCCGGCCTGCCGGTGAATCAACTCTTGCCGACCTCGGAGTTGTACGCGTCGGTGATTTCCGCGGAAATACGACCGCGAGCCGAGACCTTGTGGCCCTTGCGACGAGCCCATTCGCGAATTGCCGCACTCTGTTCACGGTCCATGGAAACGCGGCTCTTGCCCTGCGGGGAGGGTGCGCCGGCAGCCTTCACCCGGCGACGGCCACTCACCCGACGGGCGTTGGCAACCCACTCGTCCAGGCCTTCACGCAGACGCGCCGCATTTGCGTCCGACAGATCGATCTCGTACGACACCCCATCGATAGCGAACTCGATGGTCTCGTCCGCGATGGACTCACCGTCGACATCGTCGATCAGGCTAACGGTGACCTTCTTTGCCATGAGATGAACGTCCTCTCGAAATCGTCAAGCCTGCCTCCAGGCCGAATACCCGAGGCAAGAATACCCCGAAATGCTAAATTTCCAACATGGGGTCTTCACCCCATGAATTCACTGGTCAGCGAGTAGTGGGACGAACAATGGGGAACAGGATCGTTTCCCGGATTCCCGAACCCGTCAGAGCCATCAACAAGCGGTCGATTCCCATACCCGTTCCGGTGGTCGGCGGCATACCGTGTTCCATCGCGGCGAGGAAGTCTTCATCGAGCACCATGGCCTCGTCATCGCCTGCCGCGGCGAGCCTGGCCTGGTCGACGAAGCGTTCACGCTGGATCACCGGGTCGACGAGTTCGGAATAGCCCGTTGCCAACTCGAAGCCGCGCACATACAGGTCCCACTTCTCGGTGACACCGGCCTTGCTGCGATGCTGACGGGTCAGCGGTGAGGTTTCCACCGGGAAGTCGCGAACGAAAGTCGGCGCGTACAGCTTATCGCCATACGCGTGTTCCCACAGTTCTTCGACCAGTTTTCCGTGGCCGTAGCCCTTGTCGGAAGGAATTTCCAGACCGACCCGATCGGCCAGCGCCAGCAATTCCTCGACGGTGGTTTCCGGGGTGACCTGCACACCGATCGACTCCGACAGCGAAGGGTACATCTCGACGGTGGTCCACTCCCCGCCGAGATCATATTCGGTGCCGTCGGCCAGCGTCATCTTCAAGGTGCCGAATGCCTCTTGCGCGACTTCCTGGATCAATTCCCGAGTCATCGTCGCGGAGTCGTCGTAGGTGCCGTAAGCCTCGTAGGTTTCCAGCATCGCGAACTCGGGCGAATGGGTCGAGTCGGCGCCTTCGTTGCGGAAGTTCCGGTTGATCTCGAAGACCTTCTCCAGGCCGCCGACCACGCAACGCTTGAGGAACAGCTCCGGCGCGATGCGCAGGAAAAGGTCCATGTCCAGCGCGTTGGAATGGGTGACGAACGGGCGCGCGGCGGCGCCGCCGTGGATGGTCTGCAGCATCGGGGTCTCGACCTCGAGGAACCCGCGGCGCTCGAGCGCGTTGCGCAGCGCGCGCACCACATTCACGCGCGTGCGGGCCATTTCCCTGGCCTCGGGACGCACGATCAGGTCCACGTAGCGCTGCCGAACGCGCGACTCCTCGTTCATCTCCTTGTGCGCCACCGGCAGCGGGCGCAGCGACTTCGCCGCCATCGACCAGGAATCGGCCATCACGCTCAATTCGCCGGTGCGCGAGGAGATGACCTCGCCGTGCACGAACACGAAGTCACCCAGGTCGACATCGGACTTCCAGGCGGCCAGCGCGTCGGCTCCGACACCGTTGAGGCTGATCATGGCCTGCAGCTTGGTGCCGTCGCCTTCCTGCAGCGTGGCGAAACACAGCTTGCCGGTATTGCGCACGAAAATGACGCGGCCCGCGACACCGGCGACCAGACCGGTTTGCGTATCGGCTTCCAGATCCGGGTAGGCCGCACGGATTTCGGCCAGCGTGTGGGTGCGCGGCACGACGACCGGATAGGCCTGCCCACCCTCGCTGAGCAGCCGTTCCCGCTTGTCTCGACGAATCCGCATCTGCTCAGGAACGTCGATGTCCACGGCGGAAGTGGCGGCGCGGCCGGGCGCGGCGGGGTTAGGAGTGCTCACATCAGATAACCCTAGCGGCGCGCACTGCCCGCACTTGCGCGGGGCAGCCGTAACCGCGAATTCGAACTTATAGCGAAGCCAAGGCATTCACTTCGCGAGTGAAATGTGGCACACCGACGCCCACGGTCAACAAACCCGCGGACTTCAACGCCTGGTAGCCGCCGATCACATCGGTGGCGCGGTGCAAGCCCAACTCCTGCAATGCGGCCGCGGCCAAACTCGACGTGTAGCCCTCCGAGCAGAAAATGATCCATTCCACATCATGATCCGCGGCCAGCGACAACCTCGCCGACGAGGTCGGATCCAGTCGCCATTCCAGGACATTTCGCTCGATCACCAGCGCGCCGGGCAACGAACCTTCGCGCACTCGCTGGGCGGCGGGCCGGATGTCGACCAGAATCGCGCCACGCGCCAGCGCTTCGGCCAGGTCGTACACATACACCCGGCGCAACCGCGCACGCGCGTTGTCGAGCATCTGGTCAATGGTCATACGGCTCATCACAGATCACCTTCGGGCTGGTCGGTGAGGACGGTTTTGGTGCGACGCAGCGTGCCGTGGCCGGTCACTTCGTAATACGACATCGCCGACAGCGGCGGGGAATAGGCGTGCACGCTCAAGGTGGGATCCAGCGGGCCGACCGATTCCGCGGCGGCGGGGGCGCGCACTACGTCGTGCACCCAACCGATCGGGAACGACGCCTGATCACCCGCGGCCAGTGTGCGCCTGCGCAATTCGGTGCCATTCCACCGGAATTCCGACAGGGCGCCGCTGAGCACGGTCAGCGCGCCCAGTGAGCCGGCGTGATCGTGTAAATCGGTGAATTTGCCCGGCGTCCAACTGATCAGCCAGACATCGACCTCGTCGTCGTGCGAAAGGCGCGTCGCCCAGCGTTCGTCGGCGGGCCAGATTCCGTCGGCAGGCAGCAGGTGGTCGTAGCGGCCCGCGAGGACGTCTTCGGCGCCTTCGTCGGTGAGTCGCAGCAGGTCAGCGGGACGCAGACGGGTCGGCAGGGCCGAGGCGATCGCCCGGTCGAGCGGGGGCGTCGCGGAATAGTCGTCGCGTGCGGACGGAAGGGAAAGGACGGAAGAACGCATGAGCGCATCTCCAGGAGGTGAGATATCGGTCGAGGGAAAACGTCAGCCTCGAACGGTCGAGGCAGATTAGCCTCGACAACACTCCTGGGTGCTCACACGGAAGATCACGAGCGATATCCTATCAGACGCTATTTCTTGTTGCGCTCGTAGACGTGGCGCAGGCCGGTCAGCGTGAGGTGCGGGACGTGCTGGTCGATGGTCTCGGACTCCGGCACGATCAGCGGCGCGCCCGCACCCGTGGCGACCACGGTGACATCGGTGCCCGAGAACGCGTCGAATTCGTCGCGGATGCGGTCGACCAGGCCGTCGACCAGCCCGGCGAATCCGAAGATGGCGCCGGACTGAATGCATTCCATGCTGTTCTTGCCCACCACCGAACGCGGGCGCGCCAACTCCACGCGACGCATCGCACTGCGTTCCACCAGCGCTTCGGCGGAGATCTCCACGCCGGGCGCGATCACGCCGCCGAGGAATTCACCCTTGACCGAGACCAGGTCCACGCAGATCGCGGTGCCGAAATCGACCACGATCGCGGGCCCGCCGAAGGTGCGGTAGGCGGCCAGACAGTTGACGATGCGGTCGGCGCCGACTTCCTTCGGATTGTCCACCAGCAGCGGAATCCCTGTTCGCACACCGGGTTCCACCAAGACGTGCGGCACATGCGACCAGTACCGCGACAGCATCGTGCGCAGTTCGCGCAGCACCGGCGGCACGGTCGACAGCGCCGAGACGCCGACGATCTGGTCGAGGTCGGCGCCGACCAGGCCGCGCACCTGCATGGCGAACTCGTCGGCGGTGATCAGCGGATTGGTGTGAATTCGCCAGTTACGCACCAGTTTCGAGTGTTCGCCGCTGCCGGAGAACAGGCCGAGCTCGATCCCGGTGTAGCGGACGTCGATCGTCAACAACATTGTTTTTCAGTCCCCCCGCCGCGCTCAGACGATCGACAGCGAACGCGGTGAGGTCAGGCCTGAGCCCTCGGGCGCGTACGCCGGGTCGCTGCCGAGTTCGATCGGGCGGTTGCGGTCGTCGACGAACACGACCTTGGGGGCATATTCGCGCAGTTCGGCCTCGTCGAGCTGGCCGTAGGCGATGAGAATGACCAGGTCACCGGGGTGCACCAGGTGCGCGGCGGCGCCGTTGATGCCGATCACGCCGCTGCCGCGTTCGCCCGCGATCACGTAGGTTTCGAGGCGGGCGCCGTTGTCGATATCGACGATGCAGACCTGCTCGCCTTCCAGCAGTCCGGCGGCGTCCAGGAGGTTCTGGTCCACGGTCACCGAGCCGACGTAGTGCAGGTCGGCGTGAGTCACGGTGGCGCGGTGGATCTTCGACGTCATCATGGTGCGCAACATCGTCGTGGCCTTTCAGTGCGCCTGCGGAGCAGGCTGGGAAGCGTCGGGATGGCCGTCGATCTGGGCGCCGAGTACTACGGCGGCGTTGTCGATCAGGCGGGTGTCGCCGACCTTGGCCGCGACGAGCAGACGGGCGTTGCCCGCGGTGGGGACCGGGCCGAGGTTGGCGTCGCGCAGTTCGAGGTAGTCCACGTCCAGGCCGTCGACCGCGTCCAGGACGGCGCGGGCGGTGGACAGCACCGCGTCGGGGCCCAGACCCGCGGCGTGGCGGCCCGCGGCCAGCGAGGCGGACAGGGCGAGCGCGGCCTCGCGCTGGGTGGCGTCGAGGAAGCGGTTGCGCGAGGACAGCGCGAGACCGTCGGGCTCGCGCACGGTCGGGTAGGCCACGATCTTGGCGTCCATGTTCAGGTCGCGCACCATCTGCCGGATCAGCGTGAGCTGCTGGTAGTCCTTCTCACCGAAGTACGCCTCCGAGGCGTGGGTGATGTTGAGCAGCTTCGCCACGATGGTGAGCATGCCCGCGAAATGCGTTGGCCTGCTGCCACCTTCGAGCTCGGCGCCCAGCGGGCCGGGGTGCACGGTGGTGCGGATGCCGTCGGGGTACATGTCGGACACGCTGGGTGCGAAGACCAGGTCCACGCCCTCGGTGCGCAACAGTTCCAGGTCGGCGTCGAGGGTACGCGGGTAGGCGTCGAGGTCCTCGTTCTCGCCGAACTGCAGCGGGTTCACGAAGATCGACACGATCACGACCTGGTTGTTGAGCTTGGCCTGCCGGATCAGCGCCAGGTGACCCTCGTGCAGCGCGCCCATGGTCGGCACGAAACCGACCGTGCGACCCGCGCCACGCAACGCCTTGGCGACCGTGTCCAGGACCTCGGGGTTGTGGTGCACGGTGAGCACGCCGGGCTTGTAGGCGCCGGTGGCGCGCGCGCCGCCCTGGTGGTGATGCACTTCTCGGGGTTCCATCAGTGGCCTTCCTTGGCGAGGAGCTCCAGCAGTGCCGGATTGGTGTTTGCGAGTTCGGCGGTGCGCAGCGAGTTGGCGCGGTAGGCCGCGGCCAGGCGATCGTCGACTTGTTCCAGGGCGTCGAGATGTGCGGCGACGGCGTCGACATCGCCGCGTGCGACCGGGCCCGTGAGTGCGGACTGGCCGCGGCGAAGGGCGTTGTCCAGCGCGGCCGAGGCCAGCGGTGCCAGCAGGCGTTCGGGGAGGCCGCCGGGCTGGTCGTCGACCGTGGGCTGGCCGAGCAGGCCGGGGCCCGACAGGGATTCGCGCAGGGCCGCCACCGCGTCGACGATGACCGTGACCAGGTGATTGCTGCCGTGCGCCAACGCCGCGTGGTACAGCGCGCGCTGGTCCTCGTCGACCCGGACCGGCTCGCCGCCCATCTCGATGACCAGGGCCTGCGCGATGGCGTACCCGACCTCGTCGGCGGCGGTGACGCCGAAGCAGGCATTGGCCAGGCGGGCGATGTCCTCGTCGTGGCCGGTGAAGGTCATGGCGGGGTGGATCGCCAGGCCGAGCGCGCCCTGGCTCGTGAGCGGCTCGAGGATCGCGACGCCGTTCGCGCCGGAGGTGTGCACGACGATGGTGCCGGGGCGGACCACGTTCGCCGCCGCCAGACCGCGGACCAGGCCCGCGAGTTCGGCGTCGGGGACCGCGAGCACCAGCAGTTCGCTGCGCTGGGCGATCTGTTCGATCGGCAGGATCTGCGCCTCGGGCAGACGCGTGTTGGCGCGATGCACCGAGGCGTCGGAGATCGCGGCGACACCGAACACCACGTGGCCGGCTCGCTCGAGCGCGGAACCCAGTGCGGAACCCACTCGTCCCGCCGAGACGATTCCCACCGTCAGTCGTGCGGGCGCTGGATCGACACTGTTGTTGCTCGCGCCATCAGGGTTGACACTTCTCGAGGTCAACGTTGTCCTCTCGATTTGCGTTCCAGTCCCGCGGAGCGGGTACCAGACGTTACGAGTCGAGGATAGTGCGCGGTATGCGCGGCACGCCATCACCCCCGAGGTGATCTACCTCGCAGACTCCGATTCCAGGTTGGCCATGATGTCGGCCACCGACAGGCGGGCGGTGCCCTCGGTCTCCGCGCGGCGGCGGCGACGGGAGCTGGTGCCGACCGACGGGGACTTCTCGGGCTTTGCGGCCGCGGGCTTGGTCGCCTGCGCGGGCACTGCGGGCGCGGGTGCTGCGGGAGCGGGTGCTGCGGCGGTCGAAGGCTGACCGTTGGCCTCCGTGCCGTTGGACTCGGTGCCGTTGGACTGCGAATCCGCGTCGCTCACCTTGCGGGTGTGCGGGGAGGACAGGCGCGGCGGGGGCGTTTTGCCTGCCGACTTCGCCGCGGCGGGCGCGGTGGCGGCTTGCGTTTCGGCGTACTCGTCGAGCTGGATCGCGGAGGTCTCCGCGGTGACCGGATCGTCGTACGGGTCGGCGAAATTGGCCGAAACCGGTTGCATGAAAACGGGTTTCAGCGCGCTGGGCGGTTGCTGCCACGGTCCGAACCAGGCCGCGTTGGCATCCACGGGGCTATCGTCGAAATCGGGGTCCGTGTCGTCGAAAGCGCTGAATTCACCGGCGGGCAGCGCGTCGATGCGCACGGCGTCGGCCTGCAGCGCGACCTGTTCTTCGGGCAGCGCACCGTCGAAAAGGACCTGCAGGTTCTGGCGCAGCAGGGTCAGCTCGGCGCGCAGGGCGGCGATTTCGGAGGTGTCGGCGCCGACCTCGGCGCGCACTCGCGCCTCGACGCCCATCTCGTACTCACGCCGGGCGTTGATCTCGCGCTCTAGCTGCAGTTCGTACACCGTCTGCAGATCGCGCACCTTGGCCTGATCCACGGCCGCGTCCTTGCGGTAGCGGGTAGCCGCGAGTGCGCCGATCACCGCGGCCCACAGGGCCGCTACCAGGCCGATTCGGACGTACTGGACGTTCTCGCTGAA
Organism: Nocardia sp. NPDC058640; assembly: GCF_042716995.1. Classification (NCBI taxonomy): domain Bacteria; kingdom Bacillati; phylum Actinomycetota; class Actinomycetes; order Mycobacteriales; family Nocardiaceae; genus Nocardia; species Nocardia sp. NPDC058640. Next base: position 43,999 of record NZ_JBHXRG010000023.1, on the reverse strand, counting down.
GATCAGGAAAACGCTGGCCGTCAGACCGAGCAGGATCAGGAAACCGACGAAGAATTTTCCCGCGTCGTCCCGCCGTCGTCGGGGCGCCGTGCTGCGGGAGGGTGAAACCATGAGGGCCAGGGTAGCCGGAATCGGCTGGTCGGCCCACCAAAGGTGACAGTGATTCCATTTGCGAGTTGCTAAGTGGTAGCCGGATCGTCGGTGGGGTCCTCGGGGGCGCGGCAGCAATACTCCAGCCACAATGCCGCAGCAACCAGGGCCGAACCCGCCAGCAGGCCCACCACCGCGCCCGGTGAATCGGCGGCCGCGGCGGTCACGGTGCCGCTCTGTGGGAAAACCCACAGCAGGAAACCGAGCCATACTCCGGCAGCCAGCGAACCTACCTGCAGCGAGGCCTTCGCCAGCGCCACACCCCGCGCCACGTTGATCGGGTGCATCTGGCCGGAGCCGTCACCGATCTCCTGATCGGCGATCTTGGCCTTGATCGCGAAGCCGAGCGTGGCCTCGATCGCGGCGACCGGCAGCAGTGAGGCGCCCGCGGCCACGGAGATGCTCGGGAAGCTGGAGTAGGCGAACCTGGTGGCGGTCCACGCGACGGCGGCGGCGATCACGACGTTCAGCGCCAGGTCCAGCACCCGGGTGGGTTTCAGCACGAGCGGGCACTTTCGTCGCGTAGCACCAGGTCGGTGCGGATGACGCCGTCTTTTTCGGACTGGTCGAGTTCTGTGAGCAGGTCCGCGATCGGGTGGGTGACACCGTCGACGAGCAACTGCGCGGACGGTTCGACGGCCAGCCATGGGGTCAGGACGAACGCGCGGTTGTGGGCTTGCGGGTGCGGGAGGATCAGGTCGGGATCGGTGTCGCGCGCGATGGGCGTGCCGGTGCCGTCGGTGCACTGGACGATGTCGACGTCGAGAGTGCGCGCACCCCAACGGATTTCGCGGACACGCCCCGACGCCTGCTCGAGCTGCTGCCCGAATCGCAACCACGCGTAATCATCGAAGTCCGAATCCTGCGCTACGACAACAGCATTGAGGTAGTCGTCCTGATCGACGCCACCCCACGGCGCGGTGGTGTAGACCGGCGACACCGCAATGACCCGCTCCCCCAACGCTTCCACCACACTGCGCAGATGTCCGAGCCGGTCACCCAGATTCGAGCCGATCGACAGCACCGCGCGAGTCATCGCCGCGACCCCGGCGCGACCGTGCGATACCGGGTGGCCACCACCCGCACATCGGCGAAGGTGTGCGGGATCGGTGCCGACGGCTTGTGCACGACCACCTCGACGGATTCGATACGCGGATCGGCCATCACGTCATCGGCGATCTCGGACACCACCGTCTCGATCAGATTCCGCGGCGGACCGGTCACGATGCGCACGGCCCGTTCGGCGAGGGCGCCGTAGTCGACGGTGTCGGCGAGGTCGTCGGACGCGGCGGCCGCCGCGAAATCGACCCACACGGTCAGGTCGACGATGAACTCCTGCCCGTCACGCCGCTCGAAATCGAACACTCCGTGCCGACCGAACGCGGTCAGTCCACGCAGTTCGATCCGCGAGGAGGCGGGCCGACCAGCGGGCGGCGGCAGCAGGGGCGAGTTCATCGAATGGCTCCTCGGGTGGCGGCACGGGTTTCGGTGGCACGGCGCCAGGCGTCGACGACGGCGATGGCGTCCACGGAGGCGCGCACGTCGTGGACGCGGACGCCCCAGGCGCCGTGGGTGGCGGCCAGTGCGGACAGGGTGGCGGTGGCGGTTTCGCGGCCGTCAGGGGGGCGCGGGCCGGATTCGTCGGCGAGTAGGGCACCGAGGAAGCGTTTGCGGGAGGCACCGATCAGGATCGGGAGGCCGTCGGCGACCAGTTCCGGTAGGGCCGCCAGGAGTTCCCAGTTGTGTTCGGCGTTCTTGGCGAAGCCGAGGCCGGGGTCCAGGATCAGGCGGTCCGGGGAGACGCCCGCGGCTACGGCCAGGTCGACCTGCGTGGCCAGTTCGGCGCGGACCTCGGCGACCACGTCGTCGTAGTGGTCGGCAGGGCCGGTGTGGCGGTAATCCGCGCCCGCGCGCCAGTGCATGAGGATCCACGGCACGCCCGCCTCGGCGACGACCTTCACCATGTTCGGGTCGGCGCGGCCGCCGGACACGTCGTTGACCACGGAGACGCCTGCTTCCAACGCGGCCTCGGCGACTTCGGCGCGCATGGTGTCGACACTGGTCGGCACGCCCGCGGCGACCAGCCCGCGGATCACCGGGGTGACCCGCGCGGCCTCGGCGCCGGGATCGACCCGATCGGCTCCCGGTCTGGTGGATTCCCCACCCACATCGACGATGTCCGCACCGGCGGCATACAGCTCGATACCGTGTGCGATCGCCAGTTCCGGGTCGAGATAGCGACCGCCGTCGGAGAAGGAATCAGCGGTCACATTGACCACCCCCATGACCACGCTGCAACGCTGGTCGCGGGCGGTCACCAGTGGCTGACTCATTTGCGCAGGATCAGGTCCAGCGCCTCGGATCGCGAGGCGGCGTCGGTCTGCAACTGGCCGCGCACCGCCGACGTGGTGGTGCTGGCGCCGGGCTTGCGGATGCCCCGCATGGCCATGCACAGGTGTTCGGCCTCGATCACCACGATCGCGCCGCGCGGTTCCAGCTTGCGCATCACCGCGTCGGCGACCTGGCTGGTCAGCCGCTCCTGCACCTGCGGGCGCTTGGCGTACAGGTCCACCACGCGCGCCAGCTTCGACAGGCCGGTCACGCGACCGTGCGGGCCGGGGATGTACCCCACGTGCGCGACGCCGTGGAACGAGACCAGGTGGTGTTCACAGGTGGAGTACATCGGGATATCGCGGACCAGCACCAGTTCCTGGTGACCTTCGTCGAAGGTGGTGGCCAGCACCGCGTCGGGCTCGGTGTACAGCCCGGCGAACATCTCCCGGTAGGCGCGTGCGACTCGGGAGGGCGTGTCGAGCAGGCCCGGACGATCGGGGTCCTCGCCGACCGCGAGCAGCAATTCGCGCACGGCGTTCTCGGCGCGCACCTGGTCGAAGGGCGCACCGGTGGCCAACGCGGTCAACACCGGCCCACCGGCCGAATCGACATCCTGATTGTTCGCCGACACTTCTCCGCACCTCCGTAATATTCGCGGCTGGTGCCGCGGGGTTCTCACCCGCCGATCGATCTGGAGTCGGGCGGGTCGAGAACCGGTGTCGAACGCCGACGATCACCCGTCGGTGCGACGGTGATCGTGCGGCATTCGACGATCGAGCCTAGTCGGCAGCCGATCAGTGGCGGCCGTTCGGCCCTTCCCATTCACTGTTGTCCGGCTCGGGATCGCGCGCGGGCGGCTGCGGCTGCGCGCCCCACGGCTGGAAGCCGTCGCTGGCGTGCCGCGGCTGCTGCTGATCGGGTCGACCCCACGCACTGCCCTGACCCTGATCCTGCGGCGGTTGCTGCTGCGGGGGCTGCGGCTGGTGCGGTGCCTGCTCGTCGCGCGGCGGCCAACCGGGCGCCGACCAACCGGCGGGAGCGCCGTAATCGGGCCGTGAACCGTGCGTGCCCGACGGCCGCGGGAACGCCTGGGTCGGCGCGGCGGGCAGCGGGTACCCGGCGGCGGGCGGTGCGGGCTGACCGTACGGCTGACCCTGGTACCCGTTGGGCTCGACCGGCGGCGCGCCGTTGGGCAGCGGCACCGGCGCGGGCTGCACCGGCGGCCACGGCTCGCCACGTTCCACGGCCAGCTCACCCGGGGTCTTCACCGGCGGCTTGTCCGACGGGAGCCGGTCACCGAAATCGTTGAACGCGGTGATGCGCGGACGCTTCTCGACGCCGGCCAGGATCTTCTCGAGATCCTTGCGGTGCAGCGTTTCGCGCTCGAGCAGCGCGGTCGCCAAAGTGTCGAGCTGCTCGCGGTATTCGCTGAGGATGGACCAGGCTTCGGTGTGCGCGGCCTCGATGAGGTTGCGCACCTCCTCGTCGATCTCGCGCGCGACCTCGTGCGAGTAGTCGGGCTGCACGCCCATCGAACGGCCCAGGAACGGGTCGCCCTGCTCCTGGCCGTAGCGCACGGCACCCAGACGGGCACTCATGCCGTACTCGGTGACCATGCCGCGAGCGATCTTGGTGGCCTGGTCGATATCGGACGAAGCGCCGGTGGTGGGCTCGTGGAACACCAGTTCCTCGGCCGCGCGACCACCCATCGCGAAGACCAGCCGGGAGATCATCTCCGAGCGGGTCATCAGGCCCTTGTCGTCCTCGGGCACGGTCATGGCGTGACCGCCGGTGCGGCCGCGGGCCAGGATGGTGACCTTGTAGACGGGCTCGATATCGGGCATCGCCCAGGCAGCCAGCGTGTGGCCACCCTCGTGGTAGGCGGTGATCTTCTTCTCGTGCTCGCTGATGATCCGGCTCTTGCGGCGCGGGCCACCGATCACCCGATCCACCGATTCCTCGAGCGATTCGCCGGTGATGACCGTGCCGTTCTCGCGGGCGGTGAGCAGCGCGGCCTCGTTGATCACGTTGGCCAGATCGGCGCCGGACATACCGACCGTGCGCTTGGCCAGACCCTCGAGATCGGCGTCCTGCGAGATCGGCTTGCCCGCCGAGTGCACGCGCAGAATCGCGCGGCGACCGGCCAGGTCGGGGTTGCCGACCGGGATCTGCCGGTCGAAACGACCGGGGCGAAGCAGCGCGGGATCGAGGATGTCGGGGCGATTGGTGGCCGCGATCAAGATGATGTTGGAGCGATCGCCGAAGCCGTCCATCTCCACCAGCAGCTGGTTCAGCGTCTGCTCACGTTCGTCGTGACCGCCGCCGAGGCCCGCACCGCGCTGGCGGCCGACCGCGTCGATCTCGTCGACGAAGATGATGCAGGGGCTGTTCTGCTTGGCCTGCTCGAACAGGTCACGCACACGCGAGGCACCGACACCGACGAACATCTCGACGAAGTCCGAACCGGAGATGGTGAAGAAGGGCACCCCGGCCTCGCCCGCGACCGCGCGGGCCAGCAGCGTCTTACCGGTTCCGGGCGGCCCGTAGAGCAGCACACCCTTGGGGATTTTCGCGCCGAGTGCCTGGTAGCGGGCCGGATTCTGCAGGAAATCCTTGATCTCGTACAGCTCTTCGACGGCCTCGTCGGCACCGGCCACATCGGCGAACGTGGTCTTGGGCATGTCCTTGGTCAGCAGCTTGGCCTTGGACTTACCGAAGCCCATCATGCCGCCGCGACCACCGCCCTGCATGCGCGACATCACGAAGATGAACAGGCCGACCAACAGCACCATCGGCACGATGAACAGCAGCAGCTGCGACAGCCAGCTCTCCTGCTTGACCACGGTGTCGTACGGCGCGCCGGACTTCTGCACGGCGTCCAGGACCTGCGCGGAGTTCTCTCCGCCGCTGGGGTACTTGGCCACGATCTTGGCGTTGTTGCTCGTGGCCTCGTTGCCGTTGTTCAGTTCGATGCGGAGCTGCTGCTCCTTGTCATCGATCTGCACGTTCTTGACGTTCGCCTTGTCTTCGAGCTGGGCAAGCGCAACAGAAGTGTCGACACTCTCCCAGCCGCGCGTGTCATCGCCAAGATAGGTGAACAGCCAGATCATGAGCATGATGCCCGAGATGATCGCCAAAGTGCGAAACACTGTCTTGCGGTTCATAGAGCGTCGGCCGGACGGCCCAGTCCTTTCCGGTTATTTCTCCGGGTGTGCCTAGCGATGCGTCGAGTTCGGCGGGTTTCGGATGCGGACATGCCACGTTACCGCGTACGGTCTAGTTCGATACATCGCGCAGTTCGGCTGCTGGTGCAGTTGCACTGGTAAACGGCCGGAGAACGTGAGAGGTTCCCGAACTCTCCAGCCGGGTTGTGGCAAGTGGCCACAATCATGTCATGCCCGCCCTATCGTGGGCGGCGACACAACTACAGCGCAGGGGGTACAGCCATCGTCGAGCTACGAACACCCACAGCGATTCTGCGCCATGGCGGTGGACGGCTTGTCGTCCTGCGTCCTGGTACCGACGGCGAACGTGTACTCGACGTTCCCATTGCCGACCTGCTCAAAGTGCGCCTGAACAGGCGGGCCGACGAAGCGGTGGTGATCGAGATCTACCTGCGTTATCCCACCGCGGTGCTCACCGGAGTTCCCGCCGACCGCACACCGCTGCCGGTGCTCATCGCCGAGCACGACGTGCCCGCGGCCCTTGGCATCGTCGACCGGATCAACGATCAGATCATGGCGACCAAGCGCATCGACGTGGCCGCGCCCGATCTCACCCCGCCCGCTCCCGAGTGGGGCAAGTCGGGTCCGACCCGCGCCGATGTCGAGCGGGCTGTACGCCGGATGGCGCCGCGCAAGGACGCCCGTTCGGCGATCAACGCGCTGAACCGGTACGTCACCCCCGACGAGTACGTGCTGGAAACGGCCATCACGGTGGCTACTCCGCCCGCGGGTTCGGGCACCGGCCTGCTCGCGGCGACCACCACCCGGGTGCTGTTCATCTCCATCGGCACCGGCGAGCGTTATGCCTTCGAACTGGCGGTGGCCGCGATTCTGGGCGCCCGCACGGTCGAGGGGCACAGCGCGCCCGGTGAGATCGATACCCGCCACGGCGGATCCGGGATCGATATCAACGACGGCAATCGCACGCTGCATTTCGCGGGGGTGGATCGCGCCGACACCGAAAGGGTCACGTGCGCGGTGAATTTCGCGGTGCGCAGGCAGGCCGCCGACGGCGCGTCCGGGCCCGCCGATCCCGGCGTCAACCAGCTCTACGCGGAGTGGGAATTACTGGTCGAACGGCATTCGCTGGGCATGGTCGACGACACCCAGTTCCAGCGTTACGGTCGCGGAATTCTGCGCAGCCTGTAGACAACAGTCGCCAGACGGCCGGACCGAATGCTCAATTCGGTTCGGCCGCTTCGGTTTCGGGCTTCTTGTCGGGTTCGTTGAGTTCGATGCGCCGCCACGGGCTGGTCGGGCGGGTCCACAGGCGGATCAGTTCCATGCGCCGGTCCACGCCGCCGTTCTTCAGTTCGGCCAGGTCCTCGGTGGCCTGCCAATAGGTCCAGCCGGCCAGGTAGGCGTCGCCGAATTGGCGCCAGTTGCGGTAGCGGCGTTGCGCGGGGGCCAGCGCGCGCATGCAGTATTCCCAGGCCACGTCGGCGTCGATATAGCCGGCGGTGAAGGCCATGCGCGCCACGGCGACCACGCGGGCCAGGTCCCAGGCGTGGATGTCGTTGGGCAGCGGACGCGACAGATGGTCGGTGAAGCCGATTTTGATGGCCTGCGCCCAGATGTCGTAGTCGCGCACCAGCGCTTCGGGGTTGTCCATCCCCCTGAACGAGCCGACCTGGCGAAGGAACGCGCGTTGCTTGTCGGCGCGTTCACCGAAACGGTCGCGCTCGCTGGCGTTGACCGAGGCCATCACCAGCGGATGCACCAGCGAGTACAGCGGTGCGTGCATGCCTTCGAGCAACTGTTCCATCGACGCGCGCGCCTCGGTGCCGTCGGTGATGCCCCAGGCGCCGGTCAGGGTGTCGATGGCCAGTTCGCGGCGGTCACCCAGTGGGTGTTCGCGTTCGGGGCCCAGCAGCATCGCGTCGTGGAAGGCGTCCCACCGGGTGGAGTAGAAGGCGCCCAGCGCCAGTGCGCGCAGTTCGTCGTCGCTGCAGCCCGCGCCCGACCAGTGATCTTCTTCGCGTTCGTCTAGTTCGGGGTAGGGAAAAGTGGTCAGTGCTGGTACTCCCCTGGCAGGCATGCGGCCGAGTCTAGTGCGGTGACCGCGATCACGTGGGGCGTGCGAATCCCTTCACCTGTCGTGTCATGCCTCACAGGTCTATGGTGCTGTCATGTGTAGAAATATCACCGTCTTGCGTGGTTTGGAACCTGCCGCCACGGAGCAGGAGATCTACGCTGCCGCCTTGCAATATGTGCGCAAAGTCGGCGGCATCTCCGGCCTCAGTAGTGCCACCAAACCCGCCGTCGACAAGGCCGTCGCCGCCATCGCCGCGGCCACTACCGCGCTGCTCGAGGAGTTACCGGATCGTCGGGTGCCCCCGCCGACCGAACCGCCGCTGCGTCGGATCGCCGCGCGCGACGAAGAAGCTCAACAGACTTCCTGATCCGCGCGTACGACCCCACCCGCCCCATCACGTGACGGGGCGCGGTTGACGCATGTTCGGGCCACTGACCGGCCTGAACAATATGAACGAAACCTTTTTGTGATCAACCTCACTAAAGGTGCTCCAAGCCCGCTGAGTAAGTGGTCAGCGGCGCACTCGCCTCCCGAACCATGCCATCGGGACATGACCCACAGTCGGCCCATTCGTGTGAATCGAGCCGCATTCGCGCAGGTCAGCGCCTCCGCACCCGGCCGGAATCGGCCGCGGTAGGAAAAAGGCAACTCGATGATGCAGCTCACCATGGCAGGCCATATGCTGTGCGATACCAACCTGGTGACTGTTTTGATCCACTTCCGCGAACTTCCTTGCCTATTTTGGCTGGATTTTCCCGACTTATTCTGATAGCAAGGTGCTATGGACCCGCATTTGCGCGATCTGCGGTATTTCGTCGCCGTCGCTGAGGAACTGCATTTCACCAACGCCGCCCAGCGGCTGCACATCGCTCAGCCGACGCTGTCGCGCCAGATCCGCCAGCTGGAACGCCAGCTCGACGTGGTCCTGTTCGACCGCAACCAACGCAGCGTTGCCCTGACCGTCGCCGGTAAGGAACTGCTCGACGGCGCCCGCAAGATCCTCGAGCTGTGGGAGGTGACCAACGTGTCCCTCCAGGAAGCAGGCGAGGTGCTGCGCGTCGGCATCCAGTCCGCGCTGGGTCGCGGGCTGCTCAACGACCTGGAAAGCGCCAGCGGTCACCGTCTGGCCCTGCACGCCGCGTCGTGGAACGACCCGTCCAGTGGGCTTGCCGGTCGTCAGGCCGACCTGTCGCTGGTGTGGCTGCCGCTGCCCGACTCCAACCGGTATCGCTGGCAGGTGCTGCGCACCGAGCCGCGCTGGGTGCTGCTGCCCGACACCCATCCGCTGGCGGAGCAGGAGACCATCGACTTCGCCGACCTGCTCGACGAGCCGTTCGTCGCGCTGCCCACCGAAGCCGGTGCGGTGCGCGACTTCTGGCTGGGCAACGACGCCCGTGGTGGTCGCGCGGCCAAGATCGGCGCCGAGGCGGCCACCCCCGAGGACAAGCTCGAGGCCGTGAGCCTGGGTCTGGGCGTGTGCCTGCTGGCCGAGAACAACGTGCCGATGTACCGCTGGCCCGGGCTGACCGCGCGTCCGGTCGCCGGTCTCACCCCGTGTGAGCTGGCCGTGGCGTGGCGGGCCGACGACACCCGTCCGACCATTCTGGAATTCGCCGGTCGCGCCGTGGACGGTGGGTTCTCCGAGCCCACCCCGCAGCCGCAGCCGATCGCGGTTTAATTCGTCAGTTCCAGTTGGGCGGCGAGGCCGAGCAAAGTGGCCTCGCTGCCCGGCGGACCGGCCAACTGCGCCGCCAACGGCGTGTGCGCCTCGGGATGCGTGCCCATCGGCAGTGACGCCGCGGGCCAGCCGAGCAGATTCCACAGCCCGGTGAACGGTGCGTAGCGCACCGACGACACCACATTCGCCGCCCACCCGCGCCCACTCCACTGCCTGGCTTTGGGCGGTCGCGCGGCCAGGGTCGGGGTGATCACCACGTCGAAGTTCTCGAAGAATTCGAGCAATCTGGCTTCGGTCCGGTCGATCTGACTCGGTCGCACCAGGCCAAGACGCCGAATCACCGCGCCCAACGCCAGATGACGCTTGGTGCGATCCTCGAGCAATTCGGGATTCGCCAGCGCCTCGGCGTCGCCCAGCCCGGCGCTGGGCCAGCGCAACAGCATCAACAGCGCCGCGTCGCCATAGGGCAGTTCGACCGGTTGCACCTCGTGCCCGGCCACCGCCGCGCGCGCACCCGCGGTACGCGCTGCCGCCGTCCAATGCCGATCCATGCGGACAAGTCGCGACGGCGGAGCCACGGCGAGTCCGATGCGTAGTCGCTGTGGTTTGCGGAGTTCGGCCAGGTCGGAGCGGCCCGCCAGCACCGATAGTGCCAGCGCCGCGTCCGAGACCGTCGTGGCGAGTACGCCGTTCTCGGCCAAACCGCCCCAGGAATCGGCGCCGATCTGCGCGGGCACCACGTGTCTACCCGGCTTGATGCCGAACACTCCGCAGGCGGCGGCAGGCACCCTGATCGAGCCGAGTCCGTCGTTGCCATGGGCGATCGGGACGAGTCCGGCGGCCACCGCGGCAGCCGCGCCACCGGAGGAACCGCCGGTCGACCGGCCGACATCGCGCGGATTGCGGGTCACGCGGCCCGGGGCGTCGGTGCTGGCCCACAGCCCCATTTCGGGCATGGCCGTCAACCCGACCACGATCGCGCCCGCGGCCCGCAATCTGGCCACCACCGGGTGATCCACGGTCGCGGGTTCGGTCGAGGTGGCCGCCGAACCCGCGCGGGTCGCTTCGCCCGCGACCGCGATGTTCTGTTTCACCGCCACCGGCACGCCGGCCAACGGCAGCTCGTCCAGGTCGACGCGCAGGGTCAGTTCCCGCGCTTCCGCTCGGGCTTTGTCGGCGCGTACCACCGTGAACGCGTTGATCTTGCGGTTCTCCGAGGCGATCCGCGCGAGCGCGTCGGCGGTGACGTCGGCGGGCATGATCGTGCCCGCGCGCACCCGCGCGGCCAACGCGGCCGCGGGCCCGCTGATGGGGTATTCGTCGGCGCTCGGGCGGCCGGTGCTCATGCTCACCGGCGCGTCGGTCACGCCCTCGTCGTCGATGGATTCCCAGGCTATGGCTGTGAGGTCTTCGTTCATCTGCGGATTCGCCCCCGTCGCACAATCGTCGATAATCGGGTGATCAGCTCTAGAGGCGCAAGTTATCATTTTCGGTACGGCTGTCCGACGATGGCGGCGGGTGTGGCGAAATGAATTTGGGCGACAGCACGACCGGCGGTGAACCACCCGACGCGAGTACCCGTCGGTCTACAAATGTGGGTGCCGACACGGGGCAGCTCGACCTCACCGCCACCTCGGCCGCGACGGTCACCACGACGCCGGGTGCGTTCGAGCCGCTGGATCGGATCGAGATCGGCCAGCGGATCGGCGATTTCGAACTGCTCACCGGGTTGGGTTCGGGTGCGTTCGCGCGGGTGTTCCTGGCTCGGCAGCGGTCGATGCAGCGGCTGGTCGCGGTGAAGATCTCCGCCGATCGTGGCACCGAACCGCAGACCCTGGCCCAACTCGATCACGACTACATCGTGCGAGTCTTCGACCAACAGCTACTCGACACCGACTCCGTGCCTTCGGGTTCGCGGCGGCTTCGTCTGCTCTACATGCAGTTCCTGCCCGGCGGCACGCTGCTGGGCCTGCTGCGCTGGGTCCGCGCGACCGCGCCCGCCGACCGCAGCGGCCGACTGCTACTGGACGCGGTGGACGCCGCCATGGAGGAAAAGGGCGAGATCCGCCCCACCGACTCGAGCGTGCGGGCCGAGATCGCCGCGCTGAGCTGGCCGGAAACGGTGGCGTGGTTGGGTCGACGGCTGGCCGAGGCGCTGGATTACGCGTCCTCGCACGGCGTGCTGCATCGCGATGTGAAACCGGCGAATGTGCTGCTCACCGCGGAAGGTGTGCCCAAACTCGCCGATTTCAACATCAGCTTCAGTCGCACGATCGTGGGCACGAGTCCGGTGGCGTATTTCGGCGGTTCGCTGTCGTACATGTCGCCCGAACAGCTCGAGGCCTGTCACCCCGACCTCGGCCGTACCGCGGGCGATCTGGATACGCGCGCGGATATCTATTCGCTGGGCGTGGTGCTGTGGGAGCTGTTGACCGGCGCGAAACCGTTCGACGACAGCACCGCCGAAGCCGCGGGACGTGGCGACGAGACGACCCTCGAAGCGATGCTCGAACGACGCACCGGCGGTGTCGACGCGGACGCGCTGGACCGGGTGCCCGCGAACTGTCCGGCGGCGCTGCGCCGAGTCCTGCTCACGTGCCTGGACCAGGATCGATCGCGACGGTGGGCCGATGGTGGCGTGCTGGCCAAGCAGTTCGACCTGTGTTTGGACGAGCGGGCCCGCGATCTGGTCGATCCGCCGCCCGACAGTGCGCGGATGGTGTGGCGGAAGTGGCCGCTGCTGGTGTTGGTGTTGGCGATCGGCATCCCCAACGGCCTCGCGTCCTGGTACAACATCCAGCACAACCAGACCCTGGTGGTCAGTCGCCTCGGCGAAACGGCCCAGCAGACCTTCATTTTCATCACCGCGGGCGTGAACCTGATCTTCTTCCCCGCGGGCGCCGCGGTGCTGATCTATCTGTCGAGATTCGTCCTGTGGGTACCCGGTGGCCTGCGCAAAGGCCGCCGCTACGACCCCGACACCCTGCGCCGCGCCAGACAGGACTCGCTGCGGTTGGGCGACCGCGCGGTGATCGTCGCGTTCTCGCTGTGGGCGCTGGCCGGCCTGACGTTCCCGGTGGCCCTGCAACTGTCCACCGGTGACGTCCCGGGGCGCGCCGTGGTGCATTTCCTGGCATCGCTGCTGGTCTGCGGCGCGATCGCGGTGGCCTACCCGTTCTTCCTCGTCACCTTCTACCTCGTGCGCTGCATCTATCCGGTGTTCCTGCGGCACGGCGAGATCAGCGATGACGACGGCGTCTGGCTGCGCGCACTGAGCCGCCGATGCACCTGGTATCTGGCCGTGGCGGCATCGGTGCCGCTGCTGGCGGTGGCGAGTCTGACCTTCCTACCGCCCGCCGACATCCCGTCGGTGATCGTCGCCGTGCGCGTGCTGTGTATCGGCGGCATCATCGCGTTCGTCGGCTCGTACGTACTGTTCCGCGAACTGGAAGCCGACCTGAAAGCGCTCGAACGCGTCGTCAGCTGACACGCGAAAACCCCGCCCCCGCAACACGATACGGGGACGGGGCAGTCGGGGATGTTCAGGAATACACGGCCGGGTTGAGCGTGCCGATGTAGGGCAGGTCGCGGTAGCGCTCGGCGTAGTCAAGGCCGTAGCCGACCACGAACTCGTTGGGGATGTCGAAGCCCACGTGCGCGACGTCCACGGGGGTGCGCAGCGCGTCGGGCTTGCGGAGCAGGGTCACTACTTCCAGCGAGGCCGGGTTGCGGGTGGACAGGTTGCGCTTGAGCCACGACAGGGTCAGACCCGAGTCGATGATGTCCTCGACGATCAGGACGTTGCGGCCCGCGATGTCCTTGTCCAGGTCCTTCATGATCCGCACCACGCCCGAGGACGAGGTGGACGAGCCGTAGGACGACACGGCCATGAATTCCAGCTGGGTGGGGATCGGCAGCGCTCTGGCGAAGTCGGTCATGAAGAAGATTGCGCCCTTGAGAACGCAGATCAGCAGCAGGTCACCTTCGGGGGAATCGGGCGGGTACCGCTTGGCGACGATCTCGGCCAATTCGTCGATCTTGGCTTTGATCTCGTCTTCGGTGATCAGCACCGATGCGATGTCGTCTCCGTACACGGAAGTGGGTGTCCCTTCGTGGCATCAAATGCGCGGCTGTGCTCGCACCGCCAGCGTGCCATGTTCGCGCGTCACGACCAACCTGTGGGCCCGCGTGCCGCCCCCCACGGCCACGCCACCTTGGCCTCGCCAGTTGCTCACCAGCTCGTCGATTGCCTGTAAATGGGCGTTAACGAGGCCGGTGACGCCCTGATCGGCCAGCCAGGAGCGGACTGCTCGGCGACGCAGGGCGGCGGGGGCAGTGGCCAGGATCTCGATCGACAGGGTCGGTCGATGGGTGTCGCGGGGGCCACTGCTGGGTTGATCGGGGGTCACGAGGTCGTTGGGCCGATCGGTGATCGCATCGAGGCCGCCCGGCGACGGGTTGCCGGGCGGCCGCAATTCGGCGCCCGCAACGACTTCAGGAGCAGTCGAGTCGGTGGTGCGGGCGGCCCGCAGCAGGGTCTCGGCGTAGCCGTCAAGGACTGCGCCGTCTTCGCGCAGCTGGTCTGCGGTGCGAACGAGCGCCTTGGCCACCCCTCCCCCGAGCACGTCTTCCAGCAGCGGCAGCAACTCGTTGCGAACCCGAACGCGGGTGTACTTCAGGTCGGCGTTGTGCGGGTCGTCCCACGGTTCGATCCCCAGATCCGCACACACCTGCACGGTCTGCGCCCGCCGCACCCCCAGCAGCGGCCGCCCCCACGGCGCTTTCCACGCCACCATCCCGTGAATGGACCGCCCACCGGACCCTCGCGCCAACCCCAGCAGCACCGTCTCGGCCTGATCGTCGAGCGTGTGCCCGAGCAAAACCGGCCGCCCGTCGCGCACCGACTCCAACCCCGCATACCGAGCCGCCCGAGCCGCCGCCTCGACTCCACCCTCACGCCCCACCTGAACGGGCACCACCACCGCCTCCACACACCCCAACGCACGCGCCTGCGCAGCCGCCCGCTCGGCAACCTCGGCAGACCCTTCCTGCAACCCGTGATCGACCACCACCGCCGTCACCGCACCCGCCTCGACAACAGCCGCCGCCACCAAAGCCAACGAATCCGCCCCACCGGACAACCCCACCACCACCGGCCGCCGCCCACCGTGCGCGACCACCCACTCCCGCACACCCCGCCGCACAGCGAGCACCGCCGCTGTCTCGGGCAATCTCATCTCCGCAGGTTACCGATCGCCTACCCCAGTACTCGGCGAATCCACCGGTCCGGTTCGTCGATCTCGTCCAGCCGCGGCAAAGTGTCCCCGTTGGTCCACACCGTGTTGAACTCCGCGACGCCGACTCGTTCGACCACCGCGTCGACGAACTTCTTCCCCCGCACGTACTGCGCGACCTTCGCGTCCACCCCGAGCAGGGCCCGCATCAGCCGCTGGATCGGATTGGACGGCCGCTGCCTGCGGCGATCGAACGCGGAACGAATGTCGGCGACAGTCGGCACGACAGCGGGCCCGACGGCGTCCATCACGTGATCGGCGTGCCCTTCGAGCAGCGTCCCGAGCATCAGCAGCCGGTCCAGCGCCTCCCGCTGCGGCGGGGCCTGCGCCGCGCGCAACAACCCGACCACCCCGCGACTGTTCGGGTCGTCAGCGTTGTCCCCATTGCGCCGAGCCCGCACCTCACCGAGCAACCGCGTGAGCATCTCGCTCATCGGTTCCTCGCCGACCTCGCTCAAAATGTCCACATTCGTGCGCATGTACCCGGCCAACCAGGGCGCCGAGGAGAACTGCACCCGGTGCGTCACCTCGTGCAGGCACACCCACAGCCGAAAGTCGCTGGGATCCACGCCCAGCGCCTGTTCGACGCCGAGAATATTGGGCGCGACCAGCAGCAGCGTGCCGTCTTCGCCGGTGAACGGGTCGTACTGGCCCAGAATCGCGGTCGACAGGAAGGCCAGCATCGTCCCGGCCTGAATCCCTGCCGGTTTCCCCGCGAGCTTGCCCCCGTCAGTGGACTCTGTCCCGGTGAGCACGGCCATCGAGTCGGCGGCGGCGGAAATCCATCCCGGCCGGTCGACGATGCGCGCCTGCGGCACCGGCCGATCGTCGAGCAGCCCGCTGACCTCGCGCACCGGCAACTCCGCCAGCACCGACGCCGACGCCAACTCGTCGACGACCTGTTCCGCGGCCTCCCGCGAAGTACGCGGCCCGGAGGGTGCCAGCAGCGCCCCGGTACGCGCGGCCAGCCGCCAATCCACCGCCCCGCTGAACCCGGAACTCTTGTGCTCGGTCTTGTCGGTCATCCGCCACCCGTTCTCTACGAGCATCCGCAGTCGCGCAGGGCACCCGCCACCGCGTCCAGGGCCGGCCTGCTGACTTCCGGCGGCCGATCGTTGGACATCAGCGCGAAGGTGAGCACTCGTCCGTCGCGGTCGAGCACATATCCCACCAACGCGCTGGCCACGCTCAGAGTTCCGGTCTTGGCGCGTACCCAGCCCGCGCCCTGCCGGTTCTGGGTGATGAAGCGGGCGTAGCGCGGTGCCAGGGTGCCGGTGGCGCCCGCGACGGGCAGGTTGTCCAGCAGTGGCGCGAGAGCTGCTGCGCGCGGGTCACTTTCGGGCCTGGCTTGCGTTCCGGCGGGTATCACCGCGCCGCTGCCGGTGGGCTTCGCGGCGGTGGCGATGATCGCCTCGAGCAGCTTCGGCGTGACGCGGTCATCGACCGACAGTCCGCTGTTATCCGCCAAATGCAGTCCGGTGACATCGAATCCGGCCGCCGACAGTGCCGCCGACGTCGCCGCAGCGGCCCCGGCGAAGGAGGCGGGCTGCCCCGATGCCAGCGCCAACTCACGCCCGATGGTCTCGGCCAGCACATTGTCGGAATGAATCATCATGTCGTGCAATCGAACTCGCAACGGCGCCGATTCGACCTTCGCGATCTCGGTGCCGGTCTGCTTCGCCGGATCCACTCGCACGGCACCGGGATCGATCCCCAGCTCCGCGGCCAGCGCGCGACCGGCTTCCAGCGCGGGGGTCGAGGTGCGCGGGGAATAGTCGATCGAGAAGACCTCACGACCGCTGTCGATCATGATCGGTTCGATCGGCGCGATCGAGCCTTCCGGCACGTCGATCGGATCCCAGCCGGGCGCCATCGTCGGGCCCGAATACAGCGAGGTGTCGACCACGATCGCATTCGCCTGCTTGCCCGCGGCCCGCACCTGCGCGGCCAGATCGGAGATCCGGGCACCGTCGGTGAAGTAGCCGCCCGCGGGCTGCGTGGTCAGCGTCGGGTCGCCGCCCGCGACCAGCACCAGTTCGCCGGAAGCACCGGCGAGGACCTTGGTGGCCACCCGCTGATCGTCGGGCAGGGTCAGCAGCGCGGCCGCGACCAGCATGATCTTCGCCGTCGAGGACGGGATCATCGGCTTGGTCGGGTCCTGGCTCCACAGCGTCGTCCCGCTGCTCGGATCGGTGACCTGCCCGGCGAACGCGCCCAGATCAGGGTTTCCGATCACCGGAGCCAGCGCCGCGGCGATTCCCGCGACCGTCGGCGCGGGCGCGTCAGATCTGGCAGGCGCCACCTCGGGGAACACCTGACCGGTGTCCGGCGGCGGTGTCACGGTGAGCCCGCCGTGCCGGAATTCCGGCGTCCACGGCTTCGCGATCGCCGCGAATCCACCCGCGATCACCAGCACCGCGATGACCACCGCCGATAACCAGATCCAGCGAGACCCGCGGCGCCCCTGCGCCCGCGATCCCGGATTACTGCCGTCTGTCACGACCGTGTCTCCCTCAAACGCCGCCCGACACGCCTCGACTGTGCGACTACAGCCGCCTGCCGCACCGGTGTACCAGCACACCACACTATCCTCGTTGCGCACCGGTTCCCCAGAACGATCTGGCGATTCGGCACAGACCAGCACTCGAACGAGCAAGGAGATGGCGTGGAGTTCGACGTCACCATCGAGATTCCCAAGGGTTCTCGGAACAAGTACGAGGTCGATCACGAGAGCGGCCGGGTCAAGCTCGACCGGTACCTGTACACCTCCATGGGCTACCCGGCCGACTACGGCTTCATCGAGAACACCCTCGGTGAGGACGGCGACCCGCTGGACGCGCTGGTGCTGCTGCCCGAGTCGGTGTTCCCCGGCGTGATCGTCGAGGCCCGCCCGGTGGGCGTGTACCGCATGACCGACGAGGCCGGCGGCGACGACAAGGTGCTGTGTGTCCCCGCGGGCGACCCGCGCTGGGACCACATCCAGGACCTGGGCGACGTCTCGGAGTTCGAACTGTCGGCGATCAAGCACTTCTTCGAGCGCTACAAGGATCTCGAGCCCGGCAAGTATGTCGAGGGTTCGGAGTGGCTGGGCCGCGCCGAGGCCGAGAAGATCATCGACGAGTCCTTCGCTCGTCTGAAGGAATCCGGCCACTGAGCTGATTCCGACGAAAAACGGGAAGTCCGAAGGGTTTTCGGACTTCCCGTTTTGCTGTCAGTACCAGGAACCCCTAGGTCTGGTCCTCCTCACCCTTGGCCGCTTGCAGTCCGCTGGACATGCGCAGCGGGACTTCCTTCCAGAACAGCACCAGCAGCAGCGCGATCAGGGCCACGGCGGAGGCGACCAGGAACACCGTCGACATCGAGTCGGCGAAGCCCACCTGGAAGGGTTTGGCCAGTTCCGGGTCGAGTTGCTGGATGATCGAGCTGTCTTTCAGCACGTCACCCGCGGCCGAAGTGTCCTGTGCGAGAAGGCCCTTCGACAAGGCGACATCCGCGGGGTTCGCGCTGCGCGCGCCCTCGATCACTGCCTGCTGGTAGGCGGGATCCTTCGCCGATTGCTGCAGTTCCGTGGTGATGTTCGGGGCCAGCAGTGAGAACAGGATCGACAGGAAGACCGCCGCGCCCAGCGTGCCGCCGATCTGCCGGAAGAAGGTCGCCGAGGCGGTGGACACGCCCATGTCCTTGGGCGGCAACGCATTCTGTAGTGCCAGCGTCAGCGGTTGCATCAGATTGCCGAGGCCGAAACCGGTGACCGCCATGAACAACATCGCCAACCACAGCGGGCTGTCGGCATCCAGCAGGTGCAGCAGGAACAGGCCCAGCGTGAGCATGAACCCGCCGATGATCGGAAAGGCGCGGTAGCGACCGGTTTTCGAGATCAGCCGCCCTGACAGGATCGACCCGATCATCAGCCCGAGCACCATCGGCAGCATCTGCAGTCCGGCCTCGGTCGGCCCGGCGCCACGCACCACCTGCAGGTACTGCGGCAGCAGCAACATCCCGCCGAACATGGCCGCGCCGACGACGAACGAAATCACCACGCCCAGTGCGAAAGTCACGTTGTCGAAGACTCGCAGCGGGATCAGCGCCGCATCACCCATGAACTTCTCGACCGCGACGAACGCGACCAGACCGATCGCGCCGATCGCATAGCAAATGATCGAACCCGTACTCCCCCAACCCCATTCGCGACCCTGCTCGGCCACGATCAGCAGCGGAACGAGACCGACCGCGAGCACCACAGCGCCCGCGAAGTCGATGCGATGGGTGGCGTGCGGCTTGCGTGGCAGGTGCAGCACGCGCGTGACGACCACCAGCGCGAGCAGCCCCAGCGGCACGTTCACCAGGAACACCCAGCGCCAGCCGGTGATGCCAAGAATCGTGTCCTGCCCGGCCAGCAGGCCGCCGAGCACGGGACCGAGCACACTCGAAATACCGAACACCGCAAGGAAATAGCCCTGGTAGCGGGCCCGTTCGCGGGGTCCGATGATGTCGCCCATGATGGCCAACGCCAGCGACATGAGACCGCCCGCGCCGAGACCCTGGAACGCACGGAACGCGGCCAGCTGATACATCGAAGTCGCGAGCGTACACAGCAGTGAACCGATGATGAACAACCCAATTGCGGCCAGGAAGAACGGCTTTCGACCGAACATGTCCGAAAGTTTGCCGTAGAGAGGAGTACTGATCGTGGCGGTGATCAGGTAGGCCGTGGTGGCCCATGCCTGCAGTGAATAGCCGTCGAGATCGTCGGCGATGGTGCGGATCGACGTCGACACGATCGTCTGGTCCAGCGAGGCCAACAGCATGCCGAGCATCAGCCCGGACAGGATGGTCAGGATCTGGCGATGGGTGAAGCCGGCGGGGGAATCCACCGCGGGGGTGGCAGTGGTGGTCACGAGTTGTTCTCCGAAGCGGTGATGGCCGATGGCCGGGCGAGCAGGGTGGCGCGGGCGTGGTCGTAGTCGTCCACGAAGCGGGTGAGCAGCCCGGCGAAACTCGCGCGGTCGGCCGCGGACCAGCTGTCGGTGATGATCGCGATGCTGTCCTGCCTGCGGGCGCGGATGCGGGCGGCGACCTCACGCCCTTCGGCGGTGGCCTGCAGCACCGTCGCGCGGCCGTCGTCGGGATCGGCGGTGCGTTCCACCAGCCCGCGGTCGACCAGTTGCGCGACCTGCCTGCTCACCGTCGACGCGTCCGAGTGCACGGCGTCGGCCAGCGCCCCCGAGCGCATCGCGCCGTCACACACCAGCCGGAACAGCACCACGAAACCCGCCGGGTCGATGCCGGAGGAGTCCTTCATCTGCGCCAGCGACCGGTCCCGCAGGCGGTGCAGCCGGACGAGCTGCGAGGCGATCGTGTCGATCGCCTGCTCGATCTCGCTCATGTGCCACCTTTACTTGCATCATACAATTAGTTGTTCGATACAAGTATGTGCGTAGACCGGTCGCCGGGGCAACCGTTTGAACTGCCTTTACTCGCCCTTGAACTCGGGCGCGCGCTTCTGGAACACCGCCGTGATCGCCTCGGTGAGGTCCTTCGACGGCAGGAACGCGGCGTTCCACGTCGACACATAACGCAGACCCTCGGCCACCGCCGGACCGGTCCGCTGCTCGAGCACATCCTTGATGCCCTGCACCACCAGCGGCGGGTTGCCCGCGATCTCGCGCGCCATCGCGTGCGCGGCGGCCAACACGGCCTCCTGATCGTCGAACACCTCGTTCACCAGACCCATCCGCTGCGCCCGCGCCGCGTCGATGTCCTTGGCGGTGAACGCCAGCTCCCGCAGATTGCCCTCGCCGATGATCCCCGGCAGCCGCTGCAGCGAACCGATGTCGGCGACGATCGCCACCTTCGCCTCACGCAAGCTGAACTTCGCGTCCGCGCTGGCCAGCCGAATATCCGCGGCCGCGATCAAGTCGAGCCCACCACCGATGCACCACCCGGAGATCGCCGCGATCACCGGCTTGGTGCACTCGGCAAGCGCCGTCACCGAAGCCTGCATCCGCCGGATCTCCTCGAGAAACTTCGCACGAGGCGCGGCCTTCGCGTCATCGGCCAACACCGGCGCCAACGTCCCCGCGGTCGCCGCCAGATCGAGACCGTACGAGAAATGCTTGCCCGACCCCGTGATCACCACCGCCCGCACCTGCGCGTCGGCGTCGAGCTCGGCGAAGATCTCCGGCAACTCCCGCCAGAAATCCGGGCCCATCGCATTGCCCTTACCCGGCCCCGTCAACGTCACCTGCGCGACGTTGTCAGCGATCTCGACGGCGAAAGCCTTCCATTCACTCATGGGGCAATTATTGCCGCCCGGCCCGTCCACCTCGGTCTCGCACCCCCGAGGCTGCACCAGAACTCCAGTAACACAGCACATTTCCGGCAATCGACCTACTCTGGATGACATGCGCAGGTCGTCATTGCCGCCGGTCGCATGCCGGGTCGCGGAAACTCTCATCGCCCGCGGGCACCACGGCGTCATCGTCTGCCCCGAGACGCCGTCCCCCACGGCGGCCGCGGCCGCCCGCGCCATGGGCGCGCACCCCACCGCGATTCTCACCGCCCAGGTCTTCCTGCTCGACGACGACCCGGTCCTGATCCTGGTAGCCGACCACCACCACGTCGACCTCACCCGCACGGGCAAACGCCTCGAAGGCACCCTGACCCCCGCCCCCACGCCGTTGGTCGAACGCATCACCGGCCAACCCATCGACGGCACCGCGCCACTCGGCCACCCCACCAACCTTCCCACCTGGGTCGATACGGCGCTGGCCGCCCACTCCGAAGTCTGGGCGGCGGGTGGTCATCCGAACACGGTGTTCCGCACCAACTTCCGCGAACTGGTCCGTATCACGGCGGGTTTGCCGCTCGACCTGGACTGAAGTCGCGCGGCATTGAGCGCAGGCAGATCGAAAACCCGACGCCCCGATTGTCCTGGGCCTGTGCCCTGCGTTTTTACGGCGACCGCGACCACCCAGTCAGACCAATCGGACAACGCGGGCGCAGGAACGCGGGTTGGGCGGGCGTAAGTTGAAGCGGTGGGCGATGTACAACCTTCCGAGACCGGCCTGGTAGTTCCCGACGATCTGAGCGGGATCACCGCCGAGCAATACCGGGCCTCCATGCGCCATTATCCGGCCGGCGTCACCGTGGTGACCCTCGACGCCGACACCGGCCCCGTCGGCTTCACCGCCACCTCCTTCGCCTCCCTGTCGCTGGAACCACCCCTGGTCTCGTTCAACATCGCCCACACCTCGTCGAGCATCGACGCCCTGCGCGCCGCCGACTCCGTGGTCATCCATTTCCTGGGCGAACACCAACACGACCTGGCCCACCGCTTCTCCCGCACCGCCGCCGACCGCTTTACCGACCGCTCCCTGTGGACCACCCTCCCCACCGGCGAACCAGTCCTGCACGGCACCCCCATCTGGCTACGCACCACCCTCCACAAACTCATAGACCTAGGCGACCACACCCTCGCCGTAGGCCTGGTAACCCGAGTCCACGACCAAACCGAAGAATCCCCCTCAGCCGCCCCCTTGCTGTACTACAACGGTAGGTACCACCGCCCCACCCCCCTCGACACCTGAGAATCCATGAGCGAGTTCCGCGTAACCGGCGTCTTCCCCGTCAGCTACAAACCGAACCCGTTCGTGACGGGCTATGCGATCGGCGACTTCCGTCAGGGCGACCACGTGGAACTCCGGCGGGGCGACGAGGTGATCGCCCACGGAACCCTCCAGTGGATCGAATTCCACCGATCATCCAGAGGCGAATACTCATTCACCTTTTCGGACACGATCTCCCAGCTCGTCCAGCCGGGCGATGTCATGCACTCGACCTCGACCGCCGACTAGGCCGGACGAACGACGAGACTATTTTTCGCAGGCGATGCCGTCCCCGTCTCGGTCCGAGCTGGAGCTGTACCCCGGGTCGCCCCGGTGCAGCGGCGCGGCGCCGGCTGCTTTGGCCGCCTTGCAATTCGGGTAGTAGGCGCTGGCCGGCGCGGGTACTTCGGGTGCGGGGACGGGCGCAACACGCGGGGCAGGCACGTCAACGGTCGTGGTGGGCACAGGGACGATGACGGGCGGCGGAGGTGGCGCGAGCGTCGTGGTCGGCACCACGGGGCCTGGCTCCTCCGAGTACCCGGCGCGGGCGATGGGCCGATCTCCGATGCACGGATGCCGCCGAAACTGGCGTAATCGACCAATTCGCCTCGTCAGAATCAGTTTTCTGACTTTTGAGCGTCGAAGTGGTCGATTACGCCGGGTTGGTGGTCACCCGATCAAGCAGGGGGCTGCGCCTTCGGGGGAAGACGCGGTGAGGGGGCGGGTTTCGGGGGTGGGGTTCCAGTGGCCGTCGGTGGGGGCGTAGGTCCAGGTGGGGCCGGTGGTGACCAGGGTGGTGACGGCGTCGATGAGGCGGTCTACGTCGGCGGCGGTGGTGCCGAGGCCGATGCTGGCGCGCAGGGCGGCGTCCAGGCCGAGGCTGGCCAGGAGGGGGTGGGCGCAGAAGCGGCCGTCGCGGACGCCGATGGCGTGTTCGGCGGAGAGGTAGGCGGCTACCTGGCCGGGGGCGTAGTCGGCGACGGTGAAGGCGACGATGCCCACACAGTCGGGGCTGTCGGACCAGATGGTGACCAGGTCGACGCCGGGGATCGTGGACAGGCCGTCGCGGAGGCGGTCGGCCAGGAAGCGTTCGTGCGCAACGAGTTCGGTGGGGTCGATGGCGGCGAGTGCGTCGCAGGCGGCGGCGATGGCGGCCGCGCCCAACACATTCGGGGACCCGCCTTCGTGCCGCTGGGGTGCGCAGGCCCATTCCACTTCGGACACACCGACATTGCGCACCGCGCCACCGCCGGCCAGGTACGGCTCGCCCTGGTCCAGCCAGTCACGTCGACCCACGAGCACGCCCGAGCCGAACGGCGCGTACAGCTTGTGCCCGGAGAAGGCGAGGTAGTCGATGCCGGTCTCGCGCAAGGAGATCCGACGATGCGGGGCCAGCTGCGCGGCGTCGACGAGGATGCGCGCACCACACAGATGCGCGATCCGGGCGAGACGTTCCAGCGGCAGCACCTCGCCGGTGACATTGGACGCGCCGGTCACCGCCAGGAGCGCAGCGGGCTTGCTGCACAGTTCGGCGACCACCCGCTGCACCGTCTCCTCGACGGTGGCACCGGCGCGCACGACCCGGCGACCGTGCTCGGTCCACGGCAGGAAGTTCGCGTGATGTTCGATGTCGAGCACCACGGTCTCCCCCGGCACGCACCCGGCCAGCAGGTTCAGCGAATCGGTGGTGTTGCGGGTGAAGACCACAACCTGGTCGTCGTCGGCGTCGAGGAACCGGGCGACCGAGCCGCGCGAGGCCTCGTAGCACTCGGTGGAGATCCGCGAGGCGTACCCCGCACCCCGGTGCACGCTGGCGTAGAACGGCAGCAGCTGCGAGATCCGGTCGGTGACCTGCTTCAACGCGGGCGCGCTGGCGGCGTAGTCGAAGTTGGCGTAGGTGCTCGTGCCGCCCTGCACGAGCGGAACGCGCAGGTCAGCGCCGGACACGGCGGCGATGGCACAGGTGGGGTCGATTACAGCAGTCATGACGAAATCCCGTCGGTTCAGGGACCCGCTCGAAGAGTTGGCCCGCGCTTGCCGCGCCCGATGCGGACGTCAGCCAGGTCGTCACCCGGAGCACCCCACCGCGGAGGAGGGTTGCCGACCAGCAAGCCGGGGCTGAACACTGGTACTCGTGACCTGCAACGAGAGTGACAGACGATCGCGGGACCTGTCAACCGTCAAGGCGTGAGTCACAGGAAGTGGGCGGTCGACACGTCGGGATCATCAGAATTTTCGAGATCGCGCGATTGCCCCGAGTTGCCTGGTCACGCCCACTTCTCAACCATCTGAAAACCCCATGATGGACACCCGAGATGATTGAGCGGCTCCACTATTTGCTAGAGTCCTCTCTCATGTCCACGAACACGAACTCCGTCCGCGGCCTGCCGCGCTACCCGGTGTACGCGCTCGGACGGCTCACCAAGGCGCTGCACGCCGAGATCGACGTGCCGTTGCGCGATCACTGGGTGCTCACCTTCATCGAGGAAAACGCCGACCTGACGCAGAAGAAAGTCGGCGACGCACTCGGCATCGACCGCAGCGAAGTCGTGCGGCTGATCGATGCGCTGGAACGCGCCGACCTGGTCGAACGCACCCGCGACGGCAAGGATCGCCGCAAGTACCGGCTGCGGATCACCGAGGCGGGGCGCAAGCAGTGCAAGCGCACCGACAAACTGATCGCCGAAGCCACCGCGCGAGTGCTGGACGGCCTCGACGAACAAGAACAGCGCACGCTGCACCGACTGGTGGTCACGGCGCTGGGCGAGTTGCCGGAATCGCCGTCGTGATCAGCGCCGACGGCACGCCGCACGCTGCCGTCGAGCAAGTCCTTCCGCGAGTACCGTTGGCATCTGGTGACCATCCCGTTTGCCCTCCGGTAACCCGCTCATGAAACAACAGACACCACCGATGGGGGTCAACCGATGAGAGGTGGACTGAGCACGATGCTCGAGCCACAGGTTCCGGCGGTTCTTCGCGACCCGCTGTTGCGCGCCGATCTCGCCGCGCCGCCGCGCACCCTGGTCGACATTCTGACCAGCACCGCGCTGGCACACCCGGACGCGCCGGCGATCGACGACGGCACGGTCGTGCTCACGTACATGGAGCTGATCGCCACGATCGAGGCCCGCATGGCCGAGCTGACCGAGGCGGGCGTGCGTCCGGGCGACCGTGTCGGCGTGCGGATGCCGTCGGGTAGCGCCGCGCTGTACGTGACGATTCTGGCGGTGCTCTACTGCGGCGCCGCCTACGTCCCCGTCGACGCCGACGACCCGGAGGAACGCGCCAAGCTGGTCTTCGGCGAGGCGAAGGTGAGCGCGATCGCGACCGCCGACGGCATCGAGTCACAGACCACGGCCATGGGCGACCACGACTGGAACACCCTGCCGTCCCCCGACGACGACGCGTGGATCATCTTCACCTCCGGCTCCACCGGAACCCCGAAAGGTGTTGCGGTAACCCATCGCAACGCCGCCGCCTTCGTCGATGCCGAGGCGCGCCTGTTCCTGCAGCAGGCCCCGATCGGCCCCGGCGACCGCGTACTGGCCGGACTGTCGGTGGCCTTCGACGCCTCCTGCGAGGAAATGTGGCTGGCCTGGCGCAACGGCGCCTGCCTGGTCCCCGCCCCGCGCGACCTGGTGCGCACCGGCGCCGATCTGGGCCCGTGGCTGATGCGCCGCGAGATCAGCATCGTGTCGACGGTGCCGACGCTGGCCGCGACCTGGCCCGCGCAAGCACTGGAATCGGTGCGGCTGTTGATCTTTGGTGGGGAAGCGGTGCCGCCCGAGCTGGCCGAGCGCCTGGCGGGCCCCGAGCGTGAAGTGTGGAATACCTACGGGCCGACCGAGGCAACCGTCGTCGCGTGCGCCGCGCTGCTCACCGGCGAGATGCCCGTGCGAATCGGCCTTCCCCTCGACGGCTGGGACCTGACTGTTGTTGACCCGCAAGGCAACCCGGTAGCCGAAGGCGAAACCGGCGAACTCGTGATCGGCGGCGTCGGCCTGGCCCGCTACCTCGACCCCGCCAAGGACGCCGAAAAGTACGCACCCCTGCCCTCGCTGGGTTGGGAACGCGCTTATCGCAGTGGCGATTTGGTGCGCAACGACCGCGAAGGCCTGATCTTCCTCGGCCGCGCCGACGACCAGATCAAGATCGGCGGCCGCCGCATCGAACTCGGCGAACTCGACAACGCATTGCAGCACCTACCCGGTGTCAGCGGCGCGGCTGCCGCTATCCGAACCACCAAGGCGGGCAACAAGATTCTGATCGGCTACCTGACCGGCGCCGGTCCCGATTTCGACGTGAAGAAGGCCAGAGAGATTCTGGCCGAACAACTTCCGGGCCCGCTGGTCCCCCGCCTGGCGATCGTCGCCGACCTGCCGACCCGCACCTCCGGCAAAGTCGACCGCGACGCCCTGCCGTGGCCACTGCCGTCGACCGACGAGCCCGAGACGGGCCTGTCCGGCACCGCGGCCTGGGTGGCGGGCCTGTGGGACGCGATCCTCGGCGCCCAACCCACCGATCTCGACGCGGAATTCTTCGATCTGGGCGGCGGCTCCCTGTCGGCAGCCCAGCTGGTCGGCGCGCTGCGGGAGAAGTACCCGCACGTCACCGTCGCCGATCTCTACGACCATCCGCGCCTGGGTTCGCTGGTCGAACTCCTCGACGGCAGCGCTCCCGTGGCCGCGGTCGACGTGCGCGTGGTGAAACCGACCCCGTTGCGCGCGCAGATCACCCAGGTCCTTGCCACGATCCCGCTGACCACCCTCACCGGCCTGCAGTGGGTCACCTGGCTCACCATCGTGTCGGGCATCGCGGCCTGGTCGGGTTCGCTGCCGTGGCTGCCGCGCCTGTCGTGGTGGTGGATCGTGGTGGCGTTCGTGCTGTTCATCTCGCCGATCGGCCGGATGACGATCTGCGTGATCGGCGCCCGCATCCTGCTCGCCGGCCTTCGCCCCGGCTCCTACCCGCGCGGCTCCTCAGTGCACCTGAGGCTCTGGGCCGCAGTCCGTCTCTCCGAAGCCAGTGGCGCCGAAAGTCTTTCCGGCGCACCGCTGATGGTTCCGTTCGCCCGCGCACTGGGCGCCAAGATCGGCAAGGGCGTCGACCTGCACAGCCTGCCCCCGGTCACCGGCATGCTCGAACTCGGCGACGGCGCCAGCGTCGAACCCGAAGTGGACCTGTCGGGCTACTGGGTCGACGGCGACATCGTGCACATCGGCGGCATCACCATCGGCGACGGTGCGGTGATCGGCGCCCGCTCGATCCTGTTGCCCGGCACCAAGATCGGCAAACGCGCCGAGATCGCGCCCGGCTCCGCGGTGTCGGGCAAGGTCAAGGGTGAACAGGAATGGGCGGGCTCGCCTGCCACCAAGACCGGTAAGGCGCCGCGCCGCTGGCCCGACCACACCCCCGAACGCGCCCGCCACTGGCTGCTCGTGTTCGGCCTGTCGTCGATGGTGTTGGGCGCGATGCCCGTGTTCGGCCTCGCCGTGGGCGGCACGTTCATCGCCTGGTGGGTCCGCAAGGAGACCACCATCGGCGCCGCCGCCCTGCGCGGTTTCGCCATCCTGCCGGTGGCCACCCTGCTCAGTCTCGCCGTGTACGCGGTGGCCACGGTGATCGCGGTGCGCCTGCTCAGCATCGGTTTGCGCGAGGGCTATCACCCCGTGCGCAGCCGCACCGGCTGGCAGGTCTGGGCCACCGAACGCCTCCTGGATTCCGCGCGCACCTTCCTGTTCCCGCTGTACGCCAGCCTGCTCACTCCCGTCTGGCTGCGGCTGCTGGGCGCGAAGATCGGCAAGAACGTCGAGGCGTCGACCGTGCTGATGCTGCCCAAGTTCACCGTGATCTCCGACGGCGCGTTCCTGGCCGACGACACCATGATCGGCAGTTACGAACTCGGTGGCGGCTGGTTGCGCATCGGCGAATCCAAGGTCGGCAAACGCGCCTTCCTCGGCAACTCGGGCATGACCGCGCCGGGGCGTCGGGTGCCGAAAAACGGTCTGGTGGCAGTGCTTTCGGCTGCCCCGAACAAGGCCAAGGCGGGCTCGTCGTGGCTGGGCAGTCCGCCCGTGCGGTTGCGTCGCGCGGCCGAATCCAGCGACACCTCACGCACTTTCGACCCACCACTGCGGTTGAAGCTGGCGCGGGCGTTCGTGGAGACCTGCCGGTTGATCCCGGTGATGGTGACCTTCGCCATCGGCCTGGGCGTGCTGCTGGTGCTCGCACGGATCGCCCAGCACACCGATTACCTTGTCGCAGCCCTGGTTTCCGGGCTGGTGCTGATGGCCGCGGGAGCGCTGGCCGGAATCATCGCCGTGGCCGCGAAGTGGTTGATAGTCGGGCGAATTCGCGCCGTGGAGTACCCGCTGTGGAGCTCGTTCGTGTGGCGCAACGAGGTCTCCGACGCGTTCGTGGAAACCGTGGCCGCGCCGTGGTTCGCGCGGGCCGCCACGGGCACTCCCGTGATGAATTTGTGGCTGCGCGGACTCGGAGCCAAGATCGGTCGCGGGGTATGGTGCGAGTCCTATTGGCTACCGGAGGCGGACCTGGTGACACTCGGTGACGGCGCGACCGTGGAACGCGGCTGCGTGGTGCAAACGCACCTGTTCCACGACCGCATCATGTCCATGGACACGGTGACCCTGGAAGCCGGCGCCACCCTCGGCCCGCACTGCGTGGCCCTGCCCGCCGCCCATATCGGCGCGGGCGCCACCATCGGCCCCGCGTCGCTGGTGATGCGCGGTGACGTGGTCCCCCCGTCGACGCGCTGGTGGGGCAACCCCATCTCGCACTGGACCGATCCCGCCGCGCCGCGGGAGTCGAGGCAGCGCGGAGCCGCCTGATGCGGAGCACTTTCTACAGCGAACCCATCGATGACTACTTGCCGCACAACGGCAATCGCGGATACCGCGTGTCCCGGTACGAGTTGGAGCTGAGCTACAAACCGGCCAGCAACCGGCTGGCGGGGCGCGCGGTGATCATCGCGGTCACCACCACGGTGCAGCCGCGGTTCACCCTCGACATGTCGCAGGCCCTGGCGGTATCGAAGGTCCTGGTCAACGGGTCCAAGGCCGCCAAGTTCACGCACCAACAGGGCAAGCTCGCGGTCACCCCGCAGCAGAAGATCCCCGCCGGTGGCGTTCTCGAGATCACCGTCCACTACGCGGGCACCCCGAAGCCGGTGCGTGGGCCGTGGGGCGAGGTCGGCTGGGAGGAGCTCACCGAGGGCGTGCTGGTGGCCAGCCAGCCCAACGGTGCGGCGTCGTGGTTCCCGTGTGACGATCACCCCAGTTCCAAAGCGTCGTACCGGATTTCGATCACCACCGACAGTCCGTTCTACGCGCTGGCCAACGGCGCGCTGGTCGGCAAGCAGGCCAAGGCCAGCCAGACCACCTGGGTGTACGAGATGGCCGAGCCGATGGCCAGTTACCTGGCCACGATCCAGATCGGCAACTACCGCAAGTTCCGGGTCGGCGCGGTGGGCGAACCGGTGCCCATGCACGCGGTCATCCCGCCGCGGCTTCGCACGAATTTCGACCATGATTTCGCCCGTCAGCCCGAGATGATGGCGCTGTTCACCGAGAAGTTCGGGCCGTATCCGTTCGACGATTACACCGTGGTCGTCACCGATGACGAGCTCGATATCCCGATCGAGGCGCAGGGCATTTCGATCTTCGGCGCCAACCACTGCGACGGCAAGCGCGGCTCGGAACGTCTTGTGGCACATGAACTCGCGCATCAGTGGTTCGGCAACAGTCTCACGTTGAAGCACTGGCGTGACATCTGGTTGCACGAGGGTTTCGCCTGTTACGCGGAGTGGATCTGGTCGGAGGCCTCGGGCGGGCCGACCGCGGATCAGCTGGCGCGGGCGGCGCGCACGAATCTGGCGCGTCAGCCGCAGGACATCATCATCGGCGATCCCGGCCCCAAGGACATGTTCGACGACCGCGTCTACAAGCGCGGTGCGCTGGCCCTGCACGCGCTGCGGCTGGAACTGCGCGACCACCTGTTCTTCGAACTGATCCGCGAATGGACCGCGCGGTACCGCCATTCCTCCATCACCACAGAGGAATTCGTCGACCTGGCCGGTCATTACAGCGTGGCGCCGTTGCGTGGACTGTTCGCGATCTGGTTGGGCACCAAGCCGCTGCCGCAGTTGCCGCCGCTGGGCGGGCAGGCCACTACACGGGGGTGAGCCAGGTGCCCCACGGCGTGTTGCGCAGGACCGTGTAGACCGCGAGCAGGCCGAAGAAGGACCACACGACCGCCGGACTCAGGCTGGGCAAGCGCCAGGTTTTTCCGCGGCGGGCCCGCACGATCCAGTCGATGACGAACACCGCGAACGCGATGGTCAGCGGCAGGGCGAGCACATTGCTGTGCAGCGAGTCAAGGAAACGGCCGTCGGTGAGGTTGTGCATCGCGCGCATTCCGCCGCAGCCGGGGCAGTAGACGCCCAGCAGCGCGAACGACGGGCACAGGCCGTACGACCCTTCGACGTGCGGATCGCGGAAATGCAGCAGCGCCAGCGCGCCGATGCCCAGACCGGCGGCGACCACGGGCGCGGCCAGACGCCGCACAGCCGGACGGTCCTGCACTCGCACGCTCTCCACCCCCTCACGGTAGCGGCGGCCGGTCAGCACCGCCAGCACGCGACTCGCCCGGCGACATTGTTATCGGATGTGTGTAATTTTCCGCCGATCTCGGGCGATTTCACAGTGACCGAACGCACACTGGCGCACTTCGCAACAAGTGGGACAACGTGACCCGCTAACACTAGCTAGCACCCGAGTTCGCACGGTACGGTGGCCTACGACACAAAGGAGTGCCGACATGCTTGCGAAGTCGATGATGACGCTCGCGGCAGCGCGATCCATGGTCTCCCACCTCGAGACCGGCGCCCTGACCGCACAGTTCCGTGCTGGACTGCGGACCCGTAGTTTCGCCACCGCGAAACTCAACGCCCCCACCACCCCGCATCGGGTCGTTCCGGTGATCACCGAGGACGGCGCCCGGCTCCGGGTGCACGTCTACGGCCCCGACACCGCTCCCACGCTGGTGCTCATCCACGGCTGGGCCTGCAGCATCGAGTACTGGAACGCGCAGATCAACGCCTTCGCCGGCGAGTACCGCGTGGTCGGTTACGACCAGCGCGGCCACGGCGAATCCACCCTTGGCACCGTCGCCCCCAGCGAACACACCCTGGCCGACGACCTGTCCGCCGTCCTGGACGCGACGCTGCGTCCGGGCGAGAAGGCCGTGCTCGCCGGGCACAGCATGGGCGGGCTCACCATCCAGGCCTGGGCCAAGCATCACCCCGAGCAGGTCACCGAACGCGCGTCCGCCGTGCTGCTGGCCAACACCGCCAACGGCGGGATCCGCCACGAAACCGATCTGCTGCCGATGCTGAACAAGCAGCTCACCGTCGCCGAATACCCGATCACCGTGATGGGTTCGCCGGTGCGCGTGCCGCAGCCGGTCAGCGAGTCGCTGCTGTTCACGGCACTGCCGATCCCCGGTGGCTGGCTCACCGAGCAGGTGTTCCGGTACCGGATCCTGACGCCCGAAGCCACCGCCGACGAGGTCGACTTCGCGATCGGGATCATACGGTCCTGCCGTCCGGTCGCGCGTGGTCGACACGCCGCGGCGATGGCCGATATGGATCTGTCCGAAGGCACTGCGAACCTGACCGTGCCGACCACGGTGATCGCCAGCGCGGCGGATCGTCTGCTGCCGCAACGGATGTCGCGCCCGATCGTCGAAACCCTGCGTCGCACCGGTCATTTGGCCGAGTTCGTGGTGCTGCCGCACGGGCACCTCAGCAATGTCGAAGACACCGTCGCGTTCGATACGGTGCTGCACCAGATCATGCGCACCTCCCTGAACTCTCGGGCCACCCGCCGCAACGTCGCCGCACTCTGACCCGAGCCGGTTCTCCTGAGATCGATCAATGGCGATCGGCTCAGGAGTCGCCGCGAAAGAGACCCCCGACCAGATGGTTGGGGGTCTTTCTCGTCAGGGGAGCAATAGTCCGAAGTAGAGGGCCCAGAGTACGAATCCTGTGCCACCGCAGATCAATAGAGCCCATCGCAGACGTGCGCCGGTGGTCGCCTCGGCAAGGGTGTGCCTGCTGCGGGCCACGACGAGCGCCAAGGCCACCACCGCGCAGACGGCGAGCACTTGCAGGGTCAGCCAGGGCAGTGTGCGACCGAAAATCAATGGGCCGAACGATGTTCCGCGGCTCGAGGCGATGGACATGATCTGCGCGATAGTGCCGACGACACCGATTACCGCTGTTACCACCAGGATTCGCGTGGGCCCGGGGCTGGGCAGACGCCAGGATTTCACGAAACCGGTGAGGGTGAATCCGGCGAGGGCGAGCAGTGTCCCGGCCAGGACGGTCAGGAACACGGCAGTGGATTCCCACCAGGCCAGTGGCTGCAGCGGTGTCACCGAGTGTCGTTGGGCTGCGGGTTGATCCACCTGTCGACCGGCCGAACCGGGTAGCCCGTTCACCCAGTCACCCATGAGCTGGGTGTATTCGGGAGACAGGTGATCGCCCCTGTCGAATCCCGTTGTTGTGGTGAATCCGCTGTGCTGGGTGTCTCGCACGGTTCGCAGGGTGTAGTTCGTCTTGCCCACCTGGTCGAAGGCCGCTTGGAATCCGCGCAGGCTGTCGCCGGGTGGGGTCAGGCGGTCCTTGTCGCCCCAGATTCCGAGTACCGGCTGTTGGATGCGTGCCAGTACCGACGGCTGGTCGTAGTCGGCTTCGGCGAACTGGCCGGCTCCTACGACCTGTCGAATGCCGTTGGGTAACAACGTATCCACCATGGAGCCGCGGACACCGCCGACGCGGAGTTTGGTTTGGTCTGCCCAGGTCTGTTGGGGAGCGGGGGCGCCGGAGTTGGCGCCGATGGTGATCAGGAAGGCGATGTCGGCGCTGCGTGATGCGGCGAGCGGGGCAACCCAGCCGCCTTCCGAAAGTCCCCAGATTCCCACGTTGTTCGGATCGACCTCGGGCCTGTTACGCAGTGCCGCAACGGCGGACAGGGCATCGTCGGCGAGAAGGGAGTAGTCGCGGTGGGCCGCGGTGTAGTGCTCGGTGCGTTTGTCGTAGCGCAGTGCGACGATGCCCGCGCGGGCGAAAGCTTCGGCCTGCTCGGCGTATTTGATGCTGGGTGATGTGCCGGATCCGTAGACGAGGACGACGCCGGGACGTCCCGAGGCGCTTTCGGGGGCGTGGATGGTGCCCGGGGTGGTCGTACCGTCGCCGCGGGTGATGGTGATGTCGGTGGTCGCGCTCGCGTGTGCTGTCGGTGCACCGACAACAACGGCGGCAATCAGGCTGAGGAACAACAGAATTCGATACAACATCGGTGGATCCCTATTCGCTGGTGGGCATTCCGGGTGCCGGGAAGGCGATGAACCTGGTCAGCACCCGGCGGGTGCCCGGTCGACCCTCGGCATGGGTGGCTTGGAAACGTTTGAGCAGGGCGAGGTAGTCCTCACAGAACTCTTCGAGCTCCTCGCGGGTGGCGCAGATCGAGCCGCGCGAGAACGGCATCGCGTCGGCCCAATCACCCAGCTCGGCGCGTTCGGCGCGGAACCGCTGGAATGTCTCCACATCATCGGTGATGTGTTGGGCGACAAGCCCTTCCAGCAGCTCCCGCATTTCCGGCGATTGCTCTTTGTCCATGCGGTACCGCAGGTCCTTCGGTGGCGACCGCCACCATCGCTCCTTTCCGCTGGCCAGTTCCGGCGCTTCCTCGATGAAGCCGTGCGCGGCGAGTTGGCGCAGGTGGTAGCTGGTCGCGCCGGTGTTCTCGGCCAGCTGTGCCGCCAGGGCCGTTGCGGTCGCGGGGCCCTTTTCGGCGAGTGCGCGCAGGATGCGCTGCCGGAGGGGGTGGGCCAGCGCGCGCAGGGCGGCGGGGTCGGTGATCTCCCTGGGTGGTACATCCATAGTTGCACAGTACTCTTTGCATAGATATCTGTGCACAGTTTTCTTTGCAACTCGACTCGCTGAGCGCCCACGGCATCGCCGGCCCGCCGCGAGGTGGCACTATCGAGAGCACGCTCGACTCATCCGGAGACGGAGGGCCCGTGTACGTCTACACCAATCTGTCCGCCGCACTGCGCGACAAGACCTCACCCCTGCGCAAGTACCTGCACGAGCGGTACCCCAACACCAGGCCCGTCCAGGCCGAATACCGCCGCGAAGCGGGCCCCCTGCTCGTCGACACCGGCGGTGCCAACCCCGCCACCCTCGGCGCCGCCTTCGACTTCGCCGTCCGCTTCCTGCTGGTCCCCGACCACGCCCCGGTCCTGCCGCTACTCGGCTTCTTCGGCTACCCCGAGGAATCAGCGGTCGTCGAATCGGTCATCGAAACCGCCCAGGCCGCCGTGGCCCCCACCGCCACCGACGTCGACACCCTCAGCCGAGCCTGCTGGGCCCTGGCCCTGTGCACCGACGTCTACCGCCGTGGCCTGCTGCGCGACTCCGCCCTGGACCACCTCCTCAGAACCGGCCGCTTCGCCCCCGATCCGCTGCTGTCCCTCACACCCCCCGACGCCATCCGCCAACTCTGGGAACTACGCGGCCTAGCCGACGACCACCTACTCCCCCACCTGAAACCCCCCACCTTCCCCGGCCCCACCTTCGACGCCTCGGTCCTGTGCAACGCCGACGCCGACATCATCAGCGCAGGCCTACTCCTAGACCTCAAAACCCACCTCGGCCCCAAAAACCCACGCACCGGCACCCGAGCCGACTCCCTCTCCGCCAACGACCTCTACCAGGTAATCGCCTACGCCCTCTTCGACCACACCAACACCTACGCCCTAACCCACGTAGGCATCTACTCAGCCCGCTACGCCCACCTCGCCACCTGGCCCCTCCCCACCCTCCTGACCACCCTCGCAGACACACCCATCGACATCGCCGACGAACGCGAAACAGTCTGGAACCTGCTCGGCGGCAGATGAACACAGCAAAAGGCCCTCCCCGGAGAACCGGAAAGGGCCTTTGACCTGGAGCCGCCTGCGAGAATCGAACTCGCGACCTTTTCATTACGAGTGAAATGCTCTACCGACTGAGCTAAGGCGGCGTGCCGTTAGGCGACGCGAGTCTATCGCGAGAATGGTCGGAACGCGAAAACGGGTGGTCAGGTGGTGCGGGCGGTGATGAGGGTGGCGGTCATGGCGGCTACGGCGAAGCGGGGTTTGACGTTGGTGTCGAGGGCTTCGCGGCAGGCCAGGACGGCGTCGATGCTGCGGAGTAGGCCTTCGGGGCGCACGCTGGTGGCCAGGTCGGTGATTTCGGCGGTCATGTCGGGGTGGGTGAGGGTGATGGGGGTGCCTCGGCCTGCGAAACGCATGGCCAGGGCGTCGCGGTACATGCCGGCGATGTCGATGAGGGCGCGGTCGAGGGCGTCTCGGCCGGTGCGGGTGGCTCGGGACTTCTGGCGTTTTTCCAGGTCTTTGAGCACGCCTGCCGAACCTCGGGTGGCAGATGCCGCGCCCTTGCCGGTGCCGCCTGCGCCGAGGGCGGTGGCCAGTTCGTCGCGTTCGCGGTCGTCGCGGTCGGCGCTCATGAGTTTGGCTTCGTCGTCGGCGGACTTCACCAGTTCGTCGGCGGCCAGGTAGGCGGCGCCGGGGCGCTCGGTGGCGGTGACCAGGGCCAGGGCGCGTTGGCGGCGTTGGCGGGCGTCTTCGTCGGTGGCCAGGCGGCGGGCCCGCCCGACGTGACCGCCGCTGATCGAGGCCGCCCAGTCGGCGGTTTTCGCGTCGAGGTGGTCGCGGTCGCGCAGGACCTGAGCGATGGCGGGGACGGTCGGGGTCACCAGGTGCACGTGCCTGCAACGGGAGCGCAGGGTGACGGAGATGTCCTCGGGATCGACGGTGGGTGCGCACAGCAGGAACACGGTGCGGTCCGGTGGTTCTTCGACGACTTTCAGCAGTGCGTTGGCCGCGCCCTCGGTGAGACGGTCGGCGTCTTCGACTACCACGACCTGCCAGCGGCCGGTGCTCGGGCGGCGGGCGGCGATCTGCACGATCGCGCGCATCTCCTTGGTGCTGATGCTCAGCCCCTCGGGGATGATGCGTCGCACATCACCGTGGGTACCGGCCATCGTGGTGGTGCAGGCGTGGCATTTTCCGCAGCCGACGATGTCGGGATCGGTGCACTGCAACGCCGCCGCGAAGCACAACGCCGCCACCGAACGACCCGAACCCGGCGGCCCGGTGAACAACCACGAATGCGTCATCGCACCGGTGACCACCCCGGCTCGCGCCGCCGTCGCGGCAGCGGCCAGTTCGGTCTCGACCACGTCCTGGCCGACCAGTCGATCGAAGACACCTGCCACGAACTACACCTTAGCCGCGGGGTCCGACAGGTTTTCCGAACGACTGGTCCAGACGATCAATCCTCTTCTGTCCCAGCGGTTTTCGCAGCAGACGTCTTGGCCGGAGCCTTTTTGGCGGCCGTCTTCTTCGCGGTGGTCTTCTTGGCCGCGGTCTTGGTGGCCGTCTTGGTCGCGGTCGACTTGGCCGCGGTCTTCTTCGCCGGAGCCTTCTTGGCCGCCTTCTTCGCGGTCGTCTTCTTCGCCGCCTTCTTCACCGGACCACGCGCCCGACGATCGGCCAGCAGTTCCGACGCGCGCTCGTCGGTGATCGACTCGACCTCGTCGCCCTTGCGCAGGGACGCGTTGGTCTCACCGTCGGTGACATACGGACCGAAGCGACCGTCCTTGATCACCATCGGCTTGTCGGTGGCGGAGTCGTTGCCCAGCTCACGCAACGGTGCCGCGGCCGCCGCCTGACGTCCGCGCCGCTTGGGCTCGGCGTAGAGCTTCAGCGCCTCGTCCAGGGTGACCGAGAACAGCTGCTCCTCGGTGGCCAGCGAACGAGAGTCGGTGCCCTTCTTCAGGTATGGGCCGTAGCGACCGTTCTGCGCGGTGATCTCCTCACCCGACGTCGGGTCGTTGCCGACCACGCGAGGCAACGACAGCAGCATCAGCGCGTCGTCGAGGGTGATCTCGGCCAGGTCCATCGACTTGAACAGCGAACCGGTGCGCGGCTTGACCTCCGCGGCCTTCTTGGTCTTCTTCGCGGGCGGCGCGGCCGGGTCGGGAGCGGGCGGTTCGGGCAGCACCTCGGTGACGTACGGGCCGAAACGTCCGTCCTTGGCGACGATTTCGTTGCCGGACACCGGATCGATGCCCAGCGAGCGACCCTCCTGCGGGGTCGAGAACAGCTTCTCGGCGACCTCTTCGGTGAGCTCGTCGGGCGGCAGATCGTCGGGCAGGTTCGCCCGCTGCGAGATCCGATCCCCTTCCGGGTCATCGGGATTGACGATCATCCGCTCGAGATACGGACCGAAACGACCGACGCGAACCACGACATCGCGGCCCTCGTCGTCGACGAACATCTTGATCGAGTTCACTTCGCGCGCGTCGATGTCGTCGAGCTGCACGGAGACCATCTTCTTCAGGCCACCCGACCGCGCCACCGAACCCTCGGCGCCGTGATCGCCACCGAAGTAGAAGCTGGACAACCAGTTTCCGCGCTGCTCGCGCCCACCGGCGATCGCGTCGAGGTCGTCTTCCATCGCGGCGGTGAAGTCGAAGTCCACCAGTCGACCGAAGTACGCCTCGAGCAGACCGACCACCGCGAACGCCACCCAGGCCGGGGCCAGCGCGCTGCCGCGCTTGTAGACGTACCCGCGATCGAGGATCGTTTTGATGATCGAGGCGTAGGTCGACGGACGGCCGATGCCGAGGTCTTCCAGCGTCTTGATCAGCGAGGCTTCGGTGTAGCGGGCGGGCGGGTTGGTGCTGTGGCCGTCGGGGTTCAGCTCGACGGCGGTGACGCTTTGGCCCTGTTCCAGTGCGGGCAAACGGGATTCGGCGTCGTCGGACTGGCCGCCCGCCTCCTCGTCGACACTTTCGACATACGCCTTGAGGAAGCCCGCGAAGGTCAGCGTGCGACCCGAGGCCGAGAACACGCACTCCTCGCCGGTGCCCGCCGTGCCGGTGATCCGCAGGGTGAGCGTGGTGCCGCGCGCGTCGACCATCTGCGAGGCGACGGTGCGCTGCCAGATCATCTCGTAGAGCTTGAACTCGTCGTTGTCGATCTTGGAAGCCAGCTGACCGGGCGTGGCGAACACGTCACCCGAGGGACGGATCGCCTCGTGTGCCTCCTGCGCGTTCTTCACCTTGCGCGTGTACTGACGCGGCGTCGGCGAGACGTACTCCGCGCCGTAGAGCTGGGTCGCCTGCGAACGCGCGGCCGCGATCGCCGACTCCGACAGCGTCGTGGAGTCGGTACGCATGTAGGTGATGTGACCGTTTTCGTACAGCTTCTGCGCCACCCGCATCGTGCGCTCGGAGGTGAACCGCAGCTTGCGGCCCGCTTCCTGCTGCAGCGTGGACGTCATGAACGGCGGGTACGGCTTGCGGGTGTACGGCTTGGCCTCGGCCGAGCTGACCTCCATCGCGGCACCCTGCAGCGACTCGGCCAGCCGACGGGCGTAGGCCTCGTCGAGCACGACCACGCCGGTGGCCGACTTGAGCTGACCGTCGGACCCGAAGTCACGACCGGACGCGACGCGGTCGCCCGCGACCTGCACCAGGCGCGCGCCGAACGTGCGCGGGTTGGTCGAATCGGACTTCTCGTCGGGACCGGCGTCGAGCTTGGCGGCGATGTCCCAGTACCCCGCGGAGCGGAACGCGATGCGCTCACGCTCACGCTGCACGATCACCCGGGTGGCCACGGACTGCACGCGACCGGCGGACAGCCGCGGCATGACCTTCTTCCACAGCACCGGGGAGACCTCGTAGCCGTAGAGGCGGTCCAGGATGCGGCGGGTTTCCTGCGCGTCGACCAGATCGTTGTCGAGTTCGCGCGTGTCGGCGGCGGCGGCGAGGATGGCCGGCTCGGTGATCTCGTGGAAGACCATCCGGCGAACCGGGACCTTCGGCTTGAGCGTCTCGAGCAGATGCCAGGCGATCGCCTCGCCCTCGCGGTCGGGGTCGGTGGCGAGGTAGAGCTCGTCGGCGTCGGCCAGCAAGCTCTTGAGTTCGGCGACCTTGGCCTTCTTATCCGGGTTCACCACGTAGATCGGCTCGAAGTCGTGATCGACGTCGACACCGAGGCGCGCCCACGGCTGGCCCTTGTACTTGGCGGGCACGTCGGCGGCACCGCGCGGCAAGTCGCGGATGTGGCCTACCGAGGCCTCGACGGTGTAGTTCTTACCCAGATAGGGCGCGATCTTGCGGGCCTTGGTCGGTGACTCGACGATCACGAGACGACGCAGGGGTCGGCCCTGGTCGGCTGAACTGCGGTCTCGTGTTGCCACCGGCGAACACCTTCCTTCTTGATCCGCGCGTCGGGAGGTCCGCTCGGTGCGCGGCTGGGGCTGATGGTGACGTTCGGACATCACCATCAGTGACGTTTATACCCTGCGCACTTGGGGTAGAGCTGCACACGCGCCAACGCCAACCTGGGCGATGCTACCCGGGAAATGGCTCGTCCCCCACCTCCGCATGCGGGGGTGGGGGACGAGACGTTGTTGTGTTTCGCAGCTCAGGAGAGCGCGCGAACGCCGGTGGCCTGGGGGCCCTTGGTGCCCTGGCCGACCTCGAACTCGACCTTCTGGTTTTCCTCGAGGGTACGGAAGCCCGTGCCCTGGATCTCCGAGTAGTGGACGAAGACGTCAGCTGAGCCGTCCTCAGGCGCGATGAAGCCGAACCCCTTCTCCGCGTTGAACCACTTCACAGTTCCCTGTGCCATTCTGTTTCCTTCTCTTTCTCCGGAATCGGCGGACAACTGGGTTCGTCCGCCGGGCCCGTTCCGACCGCTGTACTGTTGGTCCCCCTGCAAGGAAATCCTGAGCACGGCGTTCGCAACAACGATCCTGCTGATGGTTTGGACCTTGGATCCGTCCCTCGAACACAGAAGCTTGCGACCGAGACCCAGTGAACCATGTCTCCGAGCAATTCAACAGTCGAGTTACCGACTATTTGCAAAATTCATGATCTTGCGAATGTGCAGGTAAGGGAGAGATTAGGTGTTTCCGTACTTTCGGTCTGTTTGCTTCTTGATAACCGAGTGAGCTTCCAGCAAACATGCTGTGACCCAGATCGCCACTGGGTTACGAAATCCCAGGTAGTGGTTGGCGCACACACACGTTTCACACTTCTCGTGTCGCGTGAGAGGAGGACCGGATGAATCCGGCAGACCGGACGGAGGTCCGAGCGCGCGATGCGAGCGAAAGCTACGGTCGATCGTTGCTGAATCGTGTCCTGACCGACGCGGCCGCGGGCGGCGACCCGCTGACCCATGTCGCCGAGCTGCCCGCGCAGCGCGCGCGGACCACCGACTGGCCGGAATGGGTGGCATCGTCGCTGGTCACAGCCCTGGACGCCCAGGGGATCGCGCTGCCATGGGAGCACCAGACCCGCACGGCCGATCTCGCGTGGGCCGGCGACGACGTCGTCGTGAGCACCGGGACCGCGTCCGGGAAGTCGCTGGGCTACCAGTTGCCGGTGCTCACCGCGCTGCACGACGACCCGCGCGCGACCGCGATCTACCTGTCCCCCACCAAGGCGCTGGGCGCCGACCAGTTGCGGGCGGTCGGCAGTCTGATTCACGACAATCCCCTGCGTGAGGCCCATCCGGCGAGCTACGACGGCGATACTCCCGCCGAGGTCAGGCAGTGGGTGCGGGCCAACGCGCGGTGGATCTTCACCAATCCCGACATGGTGCACGTGGGGATTCTGCGGTCGCACCAGCGGTGGGCGCGGGTGCTGCGGAACCTGCGGTATGTGGTGGTCGACGAATGCCACGCATATAGAGGAGTGTTCGGTTCGCACGTCGCGCTGGTGCTGCGACGGTTGCGACGGCTGGCCCGGTTCTACGGTGCCGATCCGGTTTTCATCCTGTGCTCGGCCACCAGTGCCGATCCGGCGGCCTCGGCGAGCAGGTTGGTCGGGTCGCCGGTTGTCGCGGTCACCGAGGACGGGTCGCCGCGTGGTGCCAGGACGATCGCGCTGTGGGAACCGCCGCTGAGTGCGTCGTTGACCGGGGAGAACGGGGCGCCGGTGCGGCGGACCGCGACCAGCGAGGCGGCCAAGATCATGGCGGCGCTGGTGACCGAGGGTGCCCGGACGCTGACCTTTGTTCGCTCGCGGCGCGGTGCCGAACTGATCGCGCTGGATACTCGTCGCGTGCTCGCGGAAACCGCACCTGAACTGCAGGAACGGGTCGCGGCGTATCGGGCGGGCTATCTGGCCGAGGACCGACGGGAGCTGGAGAAGTCGCTGTCGGAGGGGACTCTGCTCGGTGCCGCCAGTACCAATGCGCTCGAGCTCGGTGTCGATATCGCGGGATTGGATGCCGTGGTCATCGCGGGTTTTCCGGGAACGGTGGCCTCGTTCTGGCAGCAGGCGGGGCGGGCGGGGCGGCGGTCGCAGGGGTCGCTGGTGGTGCTCGTGGCCACCGACGATCCGCTCGACACGTATCTGGTGCATCACCCGGAAGCGCTGCTCGACCGGCCGATCGAGGCCACCATCACCGATCCCTACAACCCTTATATCCTCGGGCCGCAGCTGCTGTGCGCGGCGATGGAACTGCCGCTCACCGACATGGAAGTGAGCGAACTCCGGGCCGATGAAGTGCTCGCTGACCTGGCCGAACAGGGTTTGATCCGGCGTCGGCCCAGTGTTCGCGGGGCGGGGGCGCGCTGGCATGTCACCGCGCACACCCACCCGCACGACGACGTCGACGTGCGCGGTGGGCTCGGGTCGCCGATCGCGATCGTCGATGCCGAAACCGGGCGGCTGCTCGGTACCGCCGACGCGGGACGGGCGCCCGCGACGCTGCACTCGGGGGCGG
Organism: Nocardia sp. NPDC058640; assembly: GCF_042716995.1. Classification (NCBI taxonomy): domain Bacteria; kingdom Bacillati; phylum Actinomycetota; class Actinomycetes; order Mycobacteriales; family Nocardiaceae; genus Nocardia; species Nocardia sp. NPDC058640. The sequence goes on along the minus strand of NZ_JBHXRG010000023.1, from coordinate 1,784 downwards.
TGCACCTGCATCAGGGTGAGACCTATCTGGTCGACGAGCTCGACCTCGAAGGTGGGGTCGCGTTCGTCAACGAGGTGGATCCCGGCTTCACTACCAGCTCTCGTCAGGTCACCTCGATCACCGTCGAAGGGGTGATCGAGGAGCGGGTGTTCGGTGAGGTATTTACCGCATCCGTGCAGGTCGCGGTCACCAATCAGGTCGTTGGCTACCTGCGCACGCTGGTCACCGGGGAGGTGCTCGACCAGGTGGAACTCGACCTGCCCGCGCACACCCTGCACACCAAAGCCGTCCTCTATACCGTCACGCCCCGACTGCTGGCCGCCGCGGACATCACCGACGAACAGCTGCCCGGCGCCTTGCACGCGGCCGAGCACGCCGCCATCGGGATGTTGCCGCTGGTCGCGGGCTGCGACCGGTGGGATATCGGCGGTGTCTCCATCGCCGAGCATCCCGATACGGGGGCGCCGACGGTGTTCGTCTACGACGGGCAGCCCGGTGGGGCCGGGTTCGCCGAGCGCGGGTTCGCCCAGCTCAGCGACTGGTTGGCCGCCACGCTGAGCGTGATCCGCAGCTGTGCGTGCCAGGACGGGTGCCCCTCGTGCGTGCAGTCGCCCAAGTGCGGCAACGGCAACAATCCCCTGGACAAGGACGCTGCCGCACGCCTGCTCGCGGCCGTGCTGAGCGAGCTGCGGGTCCATGCCGAACCCGGTAGCTGATCCGTGATGCTCGCGCGTTCCGGGTGTGACCGGGGCTATACCTCGCTCGAAGAATGCTGGTCACCTGTCCGAATTAGTGTTGACCAGCGCAGACATGCTCATGGACGCCTCGCTTCCGATTAAAGAGGACCACTTTTCGATTAACTGACTCATTGCCAATGGGCGCGGGTGGGCAATCGCGCTATTGCTTTCATTTTTTTCCCGATCAGATCAAAGAATGCGCATGAAATAGTGCAAACGTGGTTCCTTTAAATTCCGGAATGGTTCGGTACGGAACTACCACCGACCAGTGATAACACTTGCGCGTCACCCATTCTCTTCGACCGGTCCCGCCCGCGCCGATGCCCGCACAGTGCGCACGCCGAATACCCCCGCGGGCACATTCGCCTCGACCTCGACCACCACATCCCACTGCGCGACCGCACACCGTCGCACCCGCGCACCCATCCGCGCGGCGATCTCCCCGGCCTCCCCACACCCCGCCTCGGCACCCTCGACCAACACCACCGCCGCGCCCAACGCTGCCAGATCAGCGGCCCCCTGCGCGCGATGCCGCGCCACCACCACCGCACCCACCTGCGCGACCACCAACGTCATACCGATCAACCCCGCCAACACCACACACACGAACACCGAGGCAGCACCCGCATCCCCCGCGAGCCCGCGCCACGCGAGCCCGCGCCACGCGAGCCAGCGCCCAACCGATCCGAATGGCCGTGCGGGGGCAGACCCCGACGGCTTCAGTGACGGAGCCGTCTTCCCCGCCTGCCCCATGCCCCGCTCCGGCGCACCTGCGAACGTCGGCGGCGCTGGCGCCGGGATGCGCCAGTACCAATGCGCTCGCTCCCACGGAGCCAGCGCCGCGCGCTGGCGGGTCGGCGCCCCGCACTCGATGTGCAGCGCGGCCCGGCGCTCGGCGTGCAGCGCGGCCCGGCGCTCAGTGTGCAGCGCGGCCCGGCGCTCAGTGTGCAGCGCGGCCCGGCGCTCGGCGTGCAGCGCGGCCCGGCGCTCGGCGTGCAGCGCGGCCCGGCGCTCGGCGTGCAGCGCGGCCCGGCGCTCGGCGTGCAG
>NZ_JBHXRG010000022.1:0-96307 GCF_042716995.1 Nocardia sp. NPDC058640 | reverse complement strand
GCCTCCAGCAACGGTGGCTAACTCGCGGCCCCTCAGGGGCCGCGCTCGAGCGCGCCAGCGCTCCAAAAACACAGCCTCAAACAATCCGGGACCACCAAAACCCTGAGGCTTTGCCAACCCCCCGGTGCCACGAACCCCTACGCCTGCAAAACGATGTTGGTCAAAGTCCGAACCCCCACCGCCAACGCCCGCTCATCGATATCGAACGTCGGCTGATGCAGATCCAACTGCTCCCCCACCCCCGACCACACCCCGAGCCGAGCCATCGCGCCGGGCACTTCCTCCAGGTACCAGGAGAAGTCCTCCCCACCACCGGACTGCGCGGTGTCGGCCAACGCGTCCTCGCCCATCGCCAACACCGCGTTCTCGAACATCAACGCCGACGTCGGATCGTTGACCACCGGCGGCACGCCACGCTTGTAGTTGAGCTGATACCGCACGCCCGTGGGCGCCAGTAACCCGTCGACGATCTCGCGCACCAGCGGTTCCAACAGCAACCACGTCGCGTGATCCCCGGTGCGCACGGTGCCCGTGAGCATCCCTGTCTGCGGAATCGCGTTGGGCGCCTTGCCCGCGCTCACCGCACCCCAGACCATGACCGTGCTGGTCCGCGGATCGACCCGACGGCTCAACAATCCGGGCAGACCCGTGATGACCGTCCCGATCGCGTACACAAGATCGCTGGTCAGATGCGGCCGCGAGGTATGCCCGCCGGGCGAATCCAACACCAACTCGACCGTGTCAGCAGCCGACGTGATCGCGCCGGTGCGCGAACCGACCTTGCCGACTTCCAGTCGCGGATCGCAGTGCAGCGCGAAGATCCGGTCCACCCCGACCATCCCACCGGCGGCGACCACGTCCAGCGCACCGCCGGGCATCACTTCCTCGGCGGGCTGGAACACCAACCGCACCCCCACCGGCAGCTTGTCCTGCGCTTCGGCGAGCGCGAGCCCGGCGCCCAGCAGCACGGTGGTGTGCGCGTCGTGCCCGCAGGCGTGCGACACGCCCGGCACCGTGGAGGCGAAGGTCAGGCCGGTGAATTCCTGCATCGGCAGCGCGTCCATGTCGGCGCGCAAGGCGATGCGTCCACGGTCGGTGGGCCCGAAATCGCAGATCAGGCCGGTGCCGCCGGGCAGTACTTCCCAGCTCAACCCGGCCTTGGTCAGCCAGCCCGAGACGAACTCCGTGGTGGCGAACTCCGCGCGCGACAGTTCGGGATTGGCGTGGATGTGCCTGCGCCATTGCACCAGGTCACCGGTGTGTTCGGCCAACCACGCGTCGACGATCTCGGTTCCCGACATCAGAGTCTGTTCGGTGACCGGCACGGTCGGACACGCCGCGGTCTCGCGCGTCATCGACGGGGCACCTACACCCATCGATAGCGCGTCGGAGCCTGCGCGTGCGGTGTCCGGATGGCCGGAAATACTCACCGAATGTCCTCCTGTCGTTGGATCAGCTGTTGCAACAACCTGTCCCTGTGTACTTCATCGCCTGCTATGGCGACAGCGGTACGTGCCATCGCCAGCGCCCCGTCGAGCACGGCCCGGTCCGCCGAGGCGTTCACCGCGGCGGCGGCGAACGCGGGCTGATGGGTCGCGGCGCCACCGGCGTCGATGCCGATCACCGGGTGGATACCGGGGATGACGTTGGTGACGTTGCCCATGTCGGTGCTGCCCAGGGGCCGCAGCACCTCGAGCTCGGGCGCGATCGGCACCCGTCCCAATCCGGTGATCTGCGCGCGGTAGGCAGCGGAGAGAATCGGGTCGGGGGTGAGCTCGGTATAGGTGGGCGCGAGCGTCCGTATGTCGTGGGTGCAGCCGGTTGCCAGGGCACCCGCTTCGAAACAGGCTTTCGCTCGGCGCATCAGGTCGTCGAGGGAGCCGGAATCGGCCGCGCGCAGGTAGTACAGCAACTCCGCACGTCCGGGCACGATGTTGGGGGCTACGCCACCGTCGGACACTATACCGTGCAGCTGCTGACCGGGTCGCAAATGCTGCCGTAGCAAGCCCACAGCAACCTGGGTGACGGTCACCGCGTCGCCGGCGTTGCGGCCCAGTTCCGGCGCGGCGCTGGCGTGCGATTCGCGACCGTGGAACACCACCGCCAGGTCGGCCAGTGCCAGCGAGCGCGCGCCGACGATGTCGAAGGGGCCAGGGTGCACCATCATCGCCATCGCGATGTCGTCGAAGGCGCCCGCTTCCAGCATGAGCACTTTGCCGCCGCCGCTCTCCTCGGCGGGTGTGCCGAGCACGACCACGGTCAGGCCGAGCGCGTCGGCCACGGCGGCGAGTCCGATGGCGGCACCGACGGCGGACGCGGCGATGATGTTGTGCCCGCAGGCGTGGCCGATCTCGGGCAGCGCGTCGTATTCGGCGCAGATCCCCACCGTGAGCGGGCCGCTGCCGTAGACCGCGCGAAAGGCGGTCGACAGCCCCGCGACACCGGTGGTGACCGCGAATCCGCGTTCGACCAGCGGTGCGAGGACCTTGGCGACACTGCGCGTTTCAGCGAAGGCCAGCTCGGGTTCGGCGTGGATCGCGTGCGACAGCCCGATCAGCTCGTCCGAGGCGGCCAGGATCGCGGCGTCGGAGGCGGTGGCTGTGAGTTCGCCGGTGCGCGAGGGTGCCATGACACCAGTCTTGCATCAGTGTGTGACACCGGCGCACCGGCGAGTGACGTCAGCTGCCGAAAGGCAGGTTCTCCGGGGTGACCGGGGTGGCAAGCGCCGCGAGGGCCTCGGCGTGCAGCGCGGTCTTGATGATCGGGGTGATCGGCTTGCGCAGGCTGGTCAGCGCGGCGGCGCGGGCGATCGCGGTGGGCAGCACCTGGTCGGCGTCGGCCTTGGCGTCGGCGATGCCCGCGGCGATGGCCTCGTCGGCGGCGAAACGGTGGCCGGTGGTCATGGCCTGCACGCAGACCTGGTTGCTCAGTCGGCCCTTCAGCAGCCCGTTCATGCCGATGGTGAAGGGCATACCCAGGTGCACCTCGGGCAGCGACCAGAAGCCGCGGTCGCCGCGCATCACGCGGAAGTCGTGCGAGGTGGCCAGCATGGCACCCGCGCCGAACGCGTGGCCGTTGATCGCGGCGATCGTGGGCATCGGGAAGGTCAGCAGGCGGGTGTAGAGGGTGTGCACGCGGTCGAGGTAGCCGTGGATCTTGTCCAGGTTGCCGAACACGTAATCGGTGTCCAGACCATTGCTGTAGTACTTGCCGGTCGCGACGGTGACCAGCGCGGCGGCACCTTCGGACGCCTCGACCTCGTCGAGTGCGGCGTGGAAGGACTCGATCCAGTCCGGCGAGAAACGGTTCTCGTTGTCGACCTCGCCCTCGTTGCCGAGGTACAGGACGAAAACATCACCAGAGCGCTCCAAATACGGCATACAGGCAGAATAAACCGCGACCCGACGTCGGCGTTACTCGCGGGTAGCCAGCGCCGCGCGACACTTGTCGGCGGACCGCAATACACTCTCCACATGACTGCCGAACAGGCCGCTGCGGCGATTGCCGAACGTACGGGAGTGCCACGTCATCGCGTGGCCGTGGTGCTGGGATCGGGGTGGCAGGAGGCTGCCGCCGAGATCGGGGCGCCGCACGCCTCGATCCCCATGACGGAATTACCGGGCTTCGGTAAACCCAGTGCGCAAGGACACGGCGGCATGATCCATTCGCTGACCGTGGGCGACAACGAGGTGCTGATGCTGATGGGTCGTCAGCATCTGTACGAGGGGTACACACCGCAGCAGGTGGTGCACCCGGTGACCGCGGCGATCGCGGCGGGCGCGGAGATCGTGCTGCTCACCAATGCCGCGGGCGGGATTCGGCCCGGGATGCAGGTGGGTGAGCCGGTGCTGATCTCCGACCATCTCAACCTCACCGCACGTACCCCGCTGCAAGGTGCGCGGTTCGTCGACCTGGTGGATGCCTGGGATCCCGAATTGCGTGCCCTGACAAGGGAAATCGACCCGAGTTTGTCCGAGGGCGTGTACGCCGGGCTCACCGGGCCGCAGTACGAAACGCCTGCCGAGATTCGCATGTTGGCCACGATGGGCGCCGATCTGGTGGGCATGTCGACGGTGCTCGAGGCGATCGAGGCGCGTTCGCTGGGCGCGAAGGTGCTGGGTATCTCGCTGGTGACCAACATGGCCGCGGGCGTGACCGGCGAACATCTCTCGCACGCAGAAGTGCTGGCCGAAGGACAGGCCGCGGCGCCGCGACTGGGCAAGCTGCTGCGCGGGATTCTGGAGCGCGTGTAGATGTTGCGCTTCGGGACCGCGGGCCTGCGTGGACCGTTGCGCGAGGGCCCGGACGGTATGAACGTGACCACGGTGTCGCGGGCCACGGCCGGGTTGGCCGACTGGTTGCGGCAGCGGTGTCTGGGCGGTGGGGCCGTGGTGGTCGGGCGCGATGCGCGCCACGGGTCGGCGGAATTCGCTACGGCCACGGCGGAGATCTTCACCGCGGCCGGGTTCGCGGTGACGGTGCTGCCCGATCCGGTGCCGACCCCGGTGGTGGCGTTCGCGGTGCGGGAATTGGGTGCGGTGGCGGGGGTGCAGATCACCGCCTCGCACAATCCGCCTGCCGACAACGGGTACAAGGTGTATCTCGACGGTGGGTCGCAGTTGATCTCGCCTGCCGACAGCGAGATCGAGAAGTGCATCGAAGCGGTCGTCGAACCTGTTGCGCGGGAGGCTGTTTCGACCTCCGGTGGCGACCTGGTCGATCGGTACGTCGCGCGCGTCGCGGAGTTGCCGGGCCTGCTGGGTGGGGCCGGTGAGCGGGCGCCGGTGCGGATCGCGTTGACCGCGATGCACGGTGTCGGTGGTGAGATCGCGGTGCGTGCGTTGGCCGCGGCGGGGTTCACCGATGTGCACGTGGTCGACGAACAGTTCGCCCCCGATCCCGACTTCCCGACGGTGAGCTTTCCCAATCCGGAGGAGCCCGGCGCGGCCGATCTGCTGCTCGCGCTGGCCGCCCGTATCGATGCCGATGTGGCGATCGCGCTGGATCCCGATGCCGACCGCTGTGCTCTCGGCGTGCAGGGTCCAGAGGGTTGGCACATGCTGCGCGGTGACGAAACCGGCGTGCTGCTGGCCGATTACGTCCTACGCACCTCCCCCACCGACCCGCTGGTCGCCACGACCATCGTGTCGTCCCGCCTGCTGTCGAAGCTGGCGGCCGCGCGCACGGCCCGCTACGCCGAGACCCTCACCGGCTTCAAATGGCTGGCCAGGGCCGGCGAGGGCCTGGTGTACGCCTACGAGGAAGCCATCGGCCACTGCGTGGACCCCACTAAGGTCCGCGACAAAGACGGCATCTCCGCCGCCGTCGCCGCGGCCGACCTGGTCTCACTACTGAAGGCACAGGGCAAGACCCTGCAGGACGAACTCGACTCCTACGCCGTCGAATTCGGCCTCCACGCAGGCGCCCAGGTCTCCCTACGCCTGCCCGACCAGGCAGCCGCGAGCGCACTGGTGGCGACCCTGCGCGCCGCCCCGCCCACCGAAATCGCAGGCACCCCCGTGACTTTCACCGACCAGTCACTGATACGCGGCCCCCTGCGCACCGACGCCCTGATCTTCGACGCCACCGACTTCCGCATAGTCGTGCGCCCCTCAGGCACCGAACCAAAACTCAAGTGCTACCTGGAGGTTTTCGCCCCGGTCACCGACGATGCGGCCCTGCCACAAGCACGCATCGCCGCCGAAGACCGACTTGCCGCATTGGCCGACTACTGCCGATCCCTCGACACAGTGGCGCGCTGACCTATTGCGGTGCAACGGTTCTCGCGCTCGGACTGATTCAGCGGGGGCCGAACTGGCGGTCGCCCGCGTCGCCCAGGCCGGGGACGATGTAGGCGTTCTCGTTGAGTTTTTCGTCGATGGCGGCGGTGATCAGGCGGACCGGTAGGCCCGAGGCTGCCAGGGCGGCGACGCCTTCGGGGGCGGAGACCACGCAGACGGCGGTGATGTCGGTGGCGCCGCGGGCTACCAGCAGTTCGATGGTGTGGCGCATGGAGCCGCCGGTGGCCAGCATGGGATCCAGGACGAACACGGGCAGGCCGGTGAGGTCGGCGGGTAGGGATTCGAGGTAGGGCACCGGTTCGTGGGTGGTTTCGTCGCGGGCGATGCCGACGAAGCCCACGCGCGCTTCGGGGACGAGTTCGGCGGCGGCGTAGACCATGCCGAGGCCTGCGCGCAGCACGGGTACCAGCAGGGGCGGCGAAGCCAGGCGGACGCCGTCGGTGACCGCGACCGGCGTGTCGATCGGGGTCAGCACCACGGGCGCGTCGCGTAGCGCCTCGTACATGAGGATGCCGGTGAGATCGGCTAGAGCATTGCGGAAGGTGGCGTTGTCGGTGCGCGCGTCCCGCATGGTGCTGAGCAGAGTCGCGGCGAGTGGATGGTCGACAGTGTCGGTGCGCATGAAAAGACGATAGGGTCGCCAAGCGCTTCGCGCCTACGACCGCTGGGGAAAAAATTTCGCGGACGAGGGAACCGAATGCGGAGTCGGTGCGTCCAAGATAGTGAGTGACGTACTCTGCCCGGGAACTGACACGAATGGGGGAAGTTCGATGCGAAAAATGTCCGCCGATGCCGAGGGCATCGTCGCCTACAGCGCGACCGCCGGGGCGATGGCCTCGGAACTGGCAACGGCGGCGGCTGGTTCGGTCGCCTCCGCACCCACCCTGCTCGGCCCCGTCATGGGCCTGATCGGCGGCGATTTCACCGCCGCCTACTCCGCCGCGCACGCCGGTCACGTGGCCTCGATCGCGCAGCTGTCCGCGGTCATGGGCAGCATGGGCGTGGCTACCGCGAGCGCCGCGACCACGCTGGTGGAGACCGACTTGAACAACGCGGCGCCGTTGCAGGCCGCCGCGGGCGAGATCGCATGATCGACCTCAGCGGACTCGTGCAGCCACTGCTGGACCTGCTGTCCAGCTTCGGCACCGGCGTGCAGGGCGTGGGCGGCCCGTCCGACGGGCTGCGGTCGACGTCGACCAACCTCGACCAGATCTACCAGCAGGGTCGCAGCAGCATCAACAACGTGAACACCGCGTGGGACGGCCAAGCGGTCGACGCGGTCACCGCCAAGGCCCTGCGCGTGCAGACCTCCTCGGCGACCCTGTCCGACAACGGTGTCGGGATGGCGACCGTGGTCGACCAGGCCGCGGCCTACGTGGAGACCGGGCAGAAGGAACTCGACGGGATCGTCAACTCGTTCGTGTCGCAGGTGTCCGCGATGGGCACCGCCGTCGGCACCCCCGTGGGTCTGACCACGGTGATCGCGTCGGCCATCGACCACATCGGCCAGGGCATGGGCGTGGTGGGTCGGGTGCAGGAGGAACTGGGCACCCAGACCGCCGCGATCAAGGAACTCACCCCCGCACCGTCGAGCACGTCGCTGGCGGGCGTGTCGACGGGCGCGAGTTCACTGCTGTCGTCGGTGTCGAATTCGGGCATGTTGTCCTCCGTCGCGAGCACCGGCACTTCACTGCTGGGCAGTGTCGGGTCGTCGTTGTCCACGGCGATGGGCGGCAGTTCCAGTAGCGGCTCCAAGTCCGCGGCCGCCGGCTCGGGCAAGACCGCGGGGTCCGGCTCGTCGGCCGGTTCCTCGACCGGCTCGGGCACCGGCGTGAAGATCACCCTGCCCGACGGCAGCACGGTCGAAGCGCCCAACGAGAAGGCCGCCACCGCGGTCCGCTCGGCCATCGGCGCGGTCGGCACCCCATACGTGTGGGGTGGCAACGACCCGCAGTCGGGCATCGACTGCAGTGGCTTGACCAAGTACGCCTACGGCGAGGCCGGTGTCGAACTGCCGCGCCTGGCGCAGGAACAGCACGTGGGCAACCCCCAAGTTTCCCCCGGTGACCTGATGCCGGGCGATCTGGCCGTGTGGGACGGCCATGTCGCCATGGTGGTGGGCAACGGGCAGCTCGTCGAGGCCGGCGATCCGGTGTCGATCAGTTCCATCCGAACGGAGAACAGTGGCATGGAGTTCTACGGCTTCTACAGGCCTACCGAATGAGCGGCACACCGGTGCCCGAGGTGCCCAATGTGGAGTCAGCGGTCAGCAGTAACCGCTCCGGCACGATCAAGGTGCGCGCGACCAGCATGGGTCTGCCGATCGCGATCAAATTCGAACGCAGCGAGTACCAGTACGGTGCGCAGGCGCTCGCCGACGAGATCCTGCGTCTGACCAGGCGCTCGACCATCGCCGCGGCCGCGCGACTGCGCGAGGTCTACAGCGAGCAGGCGCAGATCCCCGACGAACTGCTGGACAAGATGAACCTGCCCACCCGGCGTCAGGCGGTCGACGAACTCGACCGCATCGACGACGCCGACACCGGTCAGACGAGCTGGATGAGGCCACTGTGAGCGCGGAAATGGATGCCCTGGTCGCGGGCGTCACCGGAAAACTCGAAGCGCTCGAGGCGGCGCTGTACGGGTTGAAGCAGGTCAACGGGCGGTTCACCACCGAAGACGGACTGGTCACCGCCGAGGTCAACAGCGACGGCGCGCTGGTGGCGTTGCAGCTGGACGAGGCCATCACCACCATGGCGCCCACCGAGGCCGCGGCACTGATTCTGGCGGCCTGCAAACAGGCCACCGAGACCGCCGGTGCGGCCCGTTCCGACATCATCGCCACCCTCAACGAGTCACTGACCGGACCCGGTGCACAGCCCGGCGGGCACTTAGCACCCGGGCCGGATAGTGCCGCGCGCTGAAGCTAGATAGGCTTCGCGTCATGGCTTCTGGAGACATCGTCCCGATCGCGCTCGGTCTGACCGATGGCGATCTCGTCACCCTGTGGGCACCGCGCTGGCGAGACGGTGACGATGAGTGGGAGGCGTTCCTCGGTCACGAGGACGACCTCTACGGATTCGAGTCCGTCGCGGAGTTGGCTGCGTTCATCCGCACCAACTCCGACAACGACCTCGTCGAGCACCCGTCATGGGCGGTCATCGCCGGTCTTTCGGCCGCTGAGCTGGAGCCGGAGGAGAATTTCAGCTTCGATCTGGTCTCCGTGCCCGAGCTTGCCGCGGGCGATCCCGAGGGCGACGTGGTCGGCGAGCTCGAGGACACCCTGGCGATGGTGCGCAATATCGCCGAGGTGTGCGAGCTCGACGTGGTGACCAAGTTCTTCGGCAACAACCCGGTCCTGGGCGTGCTGGCCAGTGGGGCAGGCACGTTCGTCGGGCGCGACGGCGAAGAGCTGTGGGATCAGGTCGGCGCCGCGATCGTCAAGGGCTGGGACGACGTGCTCGACGCGATCGACGGCGTGGTCAGCACGCCCGAGGTGGACGCGGCCGCGGTCGCGGTCGCCGAGGCCGAGCTGTTGGCCGCGGAGGAGAACGTGGTCGACGCCGACGACGTCGCCGAGGAGGAAGAGGAGTTCGAGACCGTCGATCTCGACGCCCCCGACGAGGACGAGACGTTCTGGGACGAGGTCGGCATCGACCCCGTCAAGATCGTCACCTCCGACGGCGAGCACTTCACCCTGCGCTGCTACCTCGACGACGAGCCGATCTTCCTCGGCAACGGCACCACCATCACCGTGTTCGGTTCCGAACGCGCGCTGGCCCGCTACCTGGCCGACGATCACGAGCACGAGCTGGCGCGGGTGTCGACCTTCGCCGAGGTGCAGACCGCCGCGGTGGACGGTTCGCTCGAGGTCGAGGTGACCGACGAGAACGTCTACGTGCTCACCGGTCTGGTCGAGGATCTGGCCGAAGGGCCCGAGGCGGTCGACATCGAACAGCTCGATCTGGCGGTGGAACTGTTCACCGACGCCGCCGACTACGCCGATGACGACAGCGTGGAAACCGCACTGGCACAGTCGAATCCGCTGGGTTGGTACGTGTCGTACCTGCTCAACCCGGACCCGAACCGGATGGCGCCCAACCCGCCGTACACGACCGAGGCTCAGCAGTTCCGTGAGCTGCAGCGGGTGTTCGAAGCACGGTTGACCAGCGAGTAAGTGTTCTCGCGAAGCAGGGGTGGCACCGATGTGGTGCCACCCCTGCTTCGTCTCAGCCCAGCAGGACCGCGTAGCCCGGCTTGATCACTTCGTCGATGATCTTCAGGCGGTCGGGGAACGGGATGAACGCCGACTTCATGGCGTTGATGGTGAACCGTTCCAGGTCGCTCCAGCCGTAGCCGAACGTGTCGACCAGTTTCAGCATCTCCTCGCTCATCGAGGTGTCGCTCATCAGCCGGTTGTCGGTGTTGACCGTGACCCGGAAGCGAAGGCGCGCAAGCAGATCGAACGGATGCTTGTCCAGCGACGGCACCGCGCCGGTCTGCACGTTCGACGACGGGCACAGCTCCAACGGCACCCGCATATCGCGCACGTACTTCGCGACCAACCCGAGCTGCGCGTCCTCGATCTCGCCGGGCACGCTGATGTCGTCGGTGATCCGCACCCCGTGACCCAGGCGGTCGCAGCCGCAGAACGCCAGCGCCTCGTGGATCGACGGCAGCCCGAACGCCTCGCCCGCGTGAATGGTGAAGTGCGCGTGGTTGGCTCGCAGATACTCGAACGCGTCCAGGTGCCGGGTGGGAGGGAAACCCGCTTCCGCGCCGGCGATGTCGAAGCCGCCGACACCCTCGTCCCGGAACCGCACGGTCAGCTCCGCGATCTCGCGCGACCTGGCCGCGTGCCGCATCGCGGTGAGCAGGCACGTCACCCGGATGACATTGCCCTGCTCGGCCGCGATCGCCTCGCCCTCCCGGAAACCGGCGAGGGTGTGCTCGACGACTTCATCGAGCGTGAGGCCCTTCTCCAAATGCTGCTCGGGCGCGAACCGCACCTCCGCGTACACGACCCCGTCTGCGGCGAGGTCGATCGCGCACTCCCGAGCAACCCGCCGCAACCCCTCCGGCGTCTGCATCACCGCCACCGTGTGCGCGAACGTCTCCAGATACCGCTCCAACGACCCACTGTCGGCGGCGTCACGAAACCACGCCCCCAAGCTCTCGGCATCGGAAGCGGGTAACTCGTCATAGCCGCAGTCAGCGGCAAGCTCTAGCACCGTAGCGGGCCGCAAACCACCATCGAGGTGATCATGCAGCAAAGCCTTCGGTGCGCGTCGGATCGAAGCAAGGTCTAGGGGCGCCGGTCCAGTCATGTTTAGACGGTAGCGGGCCGCGCCGATCCTGGCAGCGAAGTACGCACGTGGCAACCGTCTCGTTGATTATCCGACCCGCACACGACTATTGCGGGCCACTCACGCGATTGCGGGTCAGTCGATGCGGCCCAAAATCAGCTCGCCGGGCTTCCACTCGGACCCGGACTCGATCGTGATCGCGTCGGTCAAAGCAGCCAACGCTCCAGCGAACGCCTCCGGCGTATCCGTGTGCAACGTCAGCAACGGCTGACCCATCACCACCGAATCCCCAGGCTTGGCATGCATTTCGATCCCGGCCCCCGCCTGCACCTTCTCCCCCTGACGCGCACGCCCCGCCCCCAACCGCCATGCGGCGACACCGACCCCCATCGCGTCGAGCCGGGTCAGCACCCCGGTCGATTCGGCCAACACCGTCTCGGTATGCCGCGCAACGGGCAAGGGGGCATCGGGATCCCCACCCTGCGCCTGGATCATCGTGCGCCAGTGATCCATCGCGCGCCCGTCGGCAAGCACCTCGGCCGGATCGATATGCAACCCGGCCTGCGCCACCATCTCCCTGGCCAACATCAACGTCAGCTCGACCACATCCGCAGGCCCGCCACCGGCGAGCACCTCGACCGACTCGGCCACTTCCATCGCATTGCCCGCGGTCCGCCCCAAAGGCGTGTCCATCGCGGTGAGCAGCGCGACCGTGTTCACGCCCGCGTCACGCCCGAGTTCGACCATCGCGGTGGCCAGTTCCCGAGCACCGTCCAAAGTCTTCAGGAAAGCCCCCGACCCCACCTTCACGTCCAGGACCAGCGCCGCTGTCCCCTCGGCGATCTTCTTGCTCATGATGGAACTGGCGATCAACGGAATCGACTCGACCGTGCCCGTCACGTCGCGCAGCGCGTACAACCGCTTGTCAGCAGGCGCCAGATCGGCACCGGCCGCGCAGATCACCGCACCGATCGCGGGATCGGCCAGGATTTCGCGCATCCGCGGCACGGTCACGTCGGCCTGCCAGCCGCGAATCGATTCGAGCTTGTCCAAGGTCCCGCCGGTATGCCCCAGCCCGCGCCCGGACAACTGCGGAACAGCAGCTCCGCAGGCCGCCACCAGAGGCGCCAACGGCAGCGTGATCTTGTCTCCGACACCGCCGGTGGAGTGTTTGTCGACCGTGGGACGAGGTAGATCGGTGAAGTCCATCCGGGTCCCCGACCCGATCATCGCCGCGGTCCACCGCGCGGTCTCGCGCCGGGTCATCCCCCGCCAGACGATCGCCATCGCCAAGGCCGACATCTGCTCGTCGGCCACGACCCCCTGGGTGAACGCATCCACCACCCAGTCGATCTGCGCGTCCGACAGCTCTCCGCCATCGCGCTTGGTAGTAATGATCGAAACCGCATCCAGTGCCGTCATCGGGCCAGTTTGGCACGACCCACCGACATCGGCTACGGCTGACGAGCCGGTACCTACTGTTGACCGGCCGCGAGATCACCGGGTCCGAAGGCGTAGGGCAGCAGCTCGGACAACAACTTCGGCCCCTCGGGGTGGTCCACCAGCAGCGCGCCCCCGCCGTGTTCGAACAGCAGCTGTCGGCAGCGTCCGCACGGCATCAAAATCTCGCCGCGGGAATCGGTCACCGAGACCGCCACGAGCCGTCCCCCGCCCGATGTGAACAAGTTACCGACGAGTACACATTCGGCGCACAGGGTCAGCCCATATGAGACATTTTCCACATTGCATCCGCTCACCATTCGACCATCGGCGCTGAGAGCCGCAGCGCCGACCGGAAATCGCGAGTACGGGACATACGCGGAGCCCATTGCGCCAATTGCCATGTCGCGCAACGTTTTCCAGTCGATTTCGGGCATCGGGAACCTCCAGCCGAACCCCGACGATGCGGGGAAATACGAGCCGGAACACCAGTATCCGGCATCGAGAAAGGTAAACCTAACTCGCCACTTTCGCAGCCAACGCACGGCACGCCGAATTAGTTCCGCGAAACAGAGGGGATTAGAGTTCACCGAAGATCGGTTCAGGTTCCCGGCGGCGGGCCAGCGCTTTGCAATACAGCGCTGTCACCTGGGCATTTGCCCCTCCACGCATGCCGCGTCGGATCTGTGACCGGGTCCATCAACGACGTTGGAGGCACCGCACTCTATGACCACGATAGAAGCTCCGGCTCAGCCGAAGCGGAAGACGCTGTACCGCGGCGACCCCGGCATGTGGTCCTGGGCACTGCACCGGATCACCGGTGTCACGCTGTTCTTCTTCCTCTTCGCGCATGTGCTCGACACGGCGCTGGTCCGGGTCAATCCCGATACCTACGACCAAGCGATCGAGCTCTACAAGAACCCCGTCGTCGCCCTGATGGAGATGGGCCTGGTCGTCGCCGTCCTGTTCCACGCCCTCAACGGCGTGCGGGTCATCCTGGTCGACTTCTGGTCCCAGGGTCCGCGATTCCAGAAGCAGATGCTGTGGGCTGTGCTCGCCATCTGGGTCGTGGTTTCCGCCGCGGGCGTCGGTCGCCAGTTCTTCTACCTGCTGACGGAGCACTGATATGTCTGCACCTGTGATCGGCAAGTCTTACGACCGCCCCGCCAGCCTGGACCTGCCCCGCTCCCCGCGGGGCCGGTCCAACAGCAACTTCGAGAAGTACGCATGGCTGTTCATGCGCATCTCCGGCCTGTTCCTGATCGTGCTCACCCTGGGCCACATGTTCATCATGTTGATGATCGACGGTGGCGTGAACCGCCTGAACTTCGCGTTCGTGGCCGGCCGCTGGTCCAGCCCGTTCTGGCAGCTGTGGGACCTGTCGATGCTGTGGCTGGCGCAGCTGCACGGCGGCAACGGTCTGCGCGTGATCATCGACGACTACTCGCGCAAGGATTCGACCCGCTTCTGGCTCAAGGTCATCCTCGTGCTGTCGATGATCCTGGTCGTGGTGGTCGGCACGTACGTCATCTTCACCTTCGACCCCAACATCGACCCCACCTACGTCGCCCCCAACTACACGGGTTAGGAACAGGCCCCCTCGCATGAGTGAATCCCGTCCGATTCAGGAACACCGCTACGACGTCGTCATTGTCGGCGCCGGTGGCGCGGGTATGCGCGCGGCGATCGAGGCTGGTCCCCGGGCTCGTACCGCGGTCCTGACCAAGCTCTACCCCACGCGCAGCCACACCGGCGCGGCTCAGGGTGGCATGTGCGCCGCGCTGGCCAACGTCGAAGAAGACAACTGGGAATGGCACACCTTCGACACCGTCAAGGGTGGCGACTACCTCGTCGACCAGGACGCCGCGGAGATCATGGCCAAAGAGGCCATCGACGCGGTCATGGACCTCGAGAAGATGGGCCTGCCGTTCAACCGCACGCCCGAGGGCAAGATCGACCAGCGTCGTTTCGGTGGCCACACCCGTGACCACGGCAAGGCGCCCGTGCGTCGCGCGTGTTACGCCGCCGACCGCACCGGTCACATGATCCTGCAGACGCTGTACCAGAACTGCGTCAAGCACGACGTCGAGTTCTACAACGAGTTCTACGTGCTCGACCTGGTGATGACCGACACCGATCGTGGCCCCGTCGCCACCGGTGTGGTCGCCTACGAGCTGTCCACCGGCGAGATCCACGTCTTCCACGCGAAGTCGATCGTGTTCGCCACCGGTGGTTCGGGTCGCATGTACAAGACCACCTCCAACGCGCACACGCTGACCGGCGACGGCATGGCGATCGTGTTCCGCAAGGGTCTTCCCCTGGAGGACATGGAGTTCCACCAGTTCCACCCGACAGGCCTCGCGGGCCTGGGCATCCTCATCTCCGAGGCTGTGCGTGGTGAAGGTGGCATCCTGCGCAACGCGTCCGGTGAGCGCTTCATGGAGCGTTACGCCCCCACCATCAAGGACCTCGCGCCGCGTGACATCGTCGCCCGCTCGATGGTGCTCGAGGTGGCCGAAGGCCGTGGCGCCGGTCCGAACAAGGATTACGTCTACATCGACGTGACCCACCTGGGCGCCGACGTGCTCGAGGAGAAGCTGCCCGACATCACCGAGTTCGCGCGCACCTACCTCGGTGTGGACCCGGTGACCGAGCTGGTGCCGGTCATGCCGACCTGCCACTACGTCATGGGCGGTATCCCGACCAAGATCCGTGGCGAGGTGCTGCGCAACAACACCGACGTGGTCCCCGGCCTGTACGCCGCCGGTGAGTGCGCGTGCGTGTCGGTCCACGGCGCGAACCGTCTGGGCACCAACTCGCTGCTGGACATCAACGTGTTCGGCCGTCGCGCCGGCATCGCGGCCGCGGAGTACGCCAACCGCACCGAGTTCGTCGAGATGCCGGAGAACCCGTCGCAGATGGTGATGGATTGGCTGTCGCTGATCCTGTCCGACCACGGCAACGAGCGGGTGGCCGACATCCGCACCGAGCTGCAGGCCACCATGGATGCCAACGCGGGCGTGTTCCGCACCGAGGAAACCCTCAAGAAGGTCCTCACCGACATCCACACGCTCAAGGAGCGCTACACCCGGATCACGGTGCAGGACAAGGGCAAGCGCTACAACAGCGACCTGCTCGAGGCCGTCGAGCTGGGCTTCCTACTCGAGCTGGCCGAGGTCACGGTCGTGGGCGCGCTCAACCGCAAGGAATCGCGTGGCGGCCACGCCCGCGAGGACTACCCGGATCGCGACGACACGAACTTCATGCGGCACACCATGGCGTACAAGGAGGGCCCGGAGCTCATCTCCGAGATCCGCCTCGACTTCAAGCCGGTGGTACAGACCCGCTACGAGCCGATGGAGCGTAAGTACTGATGACTGCCGCAGTCGATACCGCCAAGCAGAAGCCGGCACCGGTCCCCGAGGGTTCGGTCATGGTCACCGTCAAGGTGGCCCGGTTCAACCCCGAGAACGGTGAAGGCGCGTACTGGGATTCGTTCCAGGTGCCGGTCCTGCCGACCGACCGCTTCCTCAACGTGCTCATCTACATCAAGTCCTACCTGGACGGCACCCTCACCTTCCGGCGCTCCTGCGCCCACGGTGTGTGTGGCTCCGACGCCATGCGGATCAACAATGTGAACCGCCTGGCGTGCAAGGTGCTGATGAAGGACCTGCTGCCCAAGGGCGACAAGACCCTCACCATGACTGTCGAGCCGATCCGCGGCCTGCCCGTGGAGAAGGACCTCGTGGTCGACATGGAGCCGTTCTTCGACGCGTTCCGCGCGGTGAAGCCCTACCTGATGACCTCGGGTAACGAGCCCACCCGCGAACAGATCCAGAGCCAGGCCGACCGGGCCCGCTTCGACGACACCACCAAGTGCATCCTGTGCGCCTGCTGCACCACGTCGTGCCCCGTCTACTGGACCGACGGCAGCTACTTCGGCCCCGCCGCGATCGTGAACGCCCACCGCTTCATCTTCGACAGCCGTGACGAAGGCGCCCGCGAGCGCCTCGACATCCTCAACGACGTCGAGGGTGTCTGGCGCTGCCGCACCACGTTCAACTGCACCGACGCGTGCCCCCGTGGCATCGAGGTCACCAAGGCGATCCAGGAAGTCAAGCGGGCGCTGCTCTTCACCCGCTAGCCCTTCCCGGTACAAGGCCGTCCGCACCGAAAGGTGTGGGCGGCCTTTGTCGTTCGTCGGCACTCGCGGGGAATGAGCGGTTGATAGATAGTGTTACTATCCATAGTAGATAGTTCCGGTATCCATTCAGGGAGAACCCATGATCACCCTCATCGCCTTCCTCGGCTCACTCGTCGTCTTTCGCACGCTCGGTGCACTCGGCGTAACCCGGTTCGCCTCGTGGTCGACCAGCGCCGCCCACGCACTGGCCGTCATGCTGGTGATGACCGGAACCGCGCATTTCATGCCGGGCAGCGTCACCGTGATGCCCAACTATGACGACATGGTCGGCATGATCCCGCCGTTCGTGCCGTTCCCCGGGTTCATGGTGTTGGCCAGCGGAGTGCTGGAACTACTCGCCGCGATCGGCCTGGTTCTCACCCGCACCCGATGGATCGCGGGCTGGGCACTGGTTCCGCTGTTCCTCCTGCTCCTGCCCGTCAACATCTACGCCGCCGTCAACGACCTCCCGTTCGCGGGAGAGCCGGCTTCGCCACTGTGGCAACGAATCCCGGAGCAGGTCCTGTACATCGCCTTCGCGATCTGGGCCACCCGATCCGCACCTCGCGTCGTGCCCGCGTTGCGGCGACGCGAACCGTCGACAGTCTGAGCCTTTGTCCCAGTTTGACATTGCCCCTGGGGGAAGGTTTCACGATAGTGCGCATGAACGACACCACACTGCGCACTCTCGAAGCTCGGATCCGCGAGCAGGTCGCGAGCTACTGCGAGACCGATGAAGTTCCCGGATTCGTCGCCGGCGTTCACCACGCCGGTGCTGAGATCGTTGTCGCGCACGGCACCGCCAACACCGCTACCGGGGCGCCGATGCTCGCGGATACCGGATTCCTGTTCGGCTCGGTCACCAAGGTCATGACCACCACGCTGGTCCTGCAGCAGGTGGAGCGCGGACTGCTCGACCTCGATGCGCCAGTGGTCGAGTACCTGCCCGAATTCGCCGTGACCGTACCGGGAGCGGCGGACAAAATCCTTGTCCGACACCTGCTTTCGCACACCAACGGCATCGATGCCGACCTGTTCTTCCCCGACGCGCAAGGCCGCGATGCTCTTGCGGCCTATGTCGAGGGTCTCGCGAGCAGCTGCGGCGTCCTGTTCGAACCCGGCGAGCAGGTCAGCTACTCCAACGGTGGGATGATTCTCGCGGGCCGCCTGCTGGAAGTCGTGACGGGCCTGCCCTTCCCCGAATTGCTCGAGCGCGACATCTACGCGCCCGTCGGCATGCGGAACTCCAGCACCTCGGCCGCGCAGGCCATTCTGCGCAGCACCGCGGTCGGCCACTTCAACGATCTCGAGACCAATGCCGCCACACCCACCGGCATGTTCACGCTGCCCGACACCTGGGGCCCGGCCGGTGGTACCCCGATCGGCACCGTTGCCGACTTGCTCGCCTTCGGGCGCACCCATCTCCGCGCGGGCGTGTCCCCGTCCGGCGCGCGTGTCCTGTCGGCCGAGTCGACCGCGCTGATGCAGCAGGTCGCCTTCGACATGGGCAGTCCGAACGTGCCGCCGATCGGGATGGGCTGGGTGCTGTACCCGTTCGGGGACACGACGGTGCTCGCGATGTCCGGCGCCTCGCCCGGCGGCGTGTCCCTGTTGTGTGTCGTGCCCGAACACGATCTGGTCTTCGCCGCTTTCGGCAACACCCCGGGGGCGATCATGCTGCAGGACCAGCTGCTGCAATGCCTGATGAGCGAACATCTCGGCATCTCGATCCCCCCGCTGATCACCGAATCGGCGGCCGAGGTCGACCTCACCCCGTATGTGGGCACCTACCGCTGCGAACAGCTGCGCGTCGACGTGAGCATCGTCGACGGTCAACTCGAGGAACGAGTGACCTACGAACCGACCGACGAATCGCAGGAGCGGATATTCACCGCGTTCGCCGGTGGCATGACCGCCGCTCCGCCCCAGCGCTATATCGCGATCCGGCCGGGCCTGTTCGCACCCGCCGACTATCCGCTTGCGACCTTCGACGGCTATCTGCGGCTGCTGCTCGTCTCCTACCACGACATCCGCGACGGGCGGGCCCACTTCCACAATGCAGGCGGTCGCCTGACCAAGCGCGCATGAGCAAAAATGGCGACCATGCTCACCATCGGCCAGCTCGCGGACTACGCCGCAGTGACCACCAAAGCCATCCGCCACTATCACGAACGTGGCCTGCTCCCCGAGCCCGATCGTGACTCCTCAGGCTACCGGCGCTACACCGCACAAGACGCCATCACCCTGGTCAAGATCAGAACGCTGGCCGGTGCGGGGGTGCCGCTGGCTCGCATCGGGGGCCTGCTCGATGCCGAACCGGAGGTGCTCGCCGCCGAGATCGCCGAGATCGACCGCGCGTTGCGCAACCGCATGGCACAGCTGCGGCGAACCCGCGGTGAACTCGCCCAATTGCAGGGCGGTGACCGGCTTTTCGTCACCGCTGAGGTCGCGGACTACCTCGCCGAACTCCGCGATATCGGCGTCAGCGAACGTCATATCCGGATGGAACGTGACGGCTGGATTCTCATGCACACCGCCGCACCCGAAGACGCGGCTCGGTGGATCGCCGAAAAGCGTGAATTTCTCGGCGATCCCGAGTTCCGCGCGCTCTGCCTCGAGCACGACGCCGCCTTCGACTGGGCACCCGAGGATCCACGCCTGCCCGCTCTCGCGGCCCGCACGCGGAGCTGGTTTGCCGACTGCCACCACCGATCCGAGCCGCGCCCGGTCCACAATCCGGCGATCGCCCGCTTGGCCGAGCAGTCACAGCCCGGCGCCTCGTCGCCGGCATGGGATCGGCTGGCCCAGCTCACCCGAGGTTAGCCCGCGTCCGACGCGGTCGAGGCCGGTGCGCGCGATCGCCGGGCGGGCGCCACCCGAGCGCGCCCGCCTCGACGAATCCGCGCAACAGACAGGGAACTCACGATGTCCGCAGTCCGTGTTCACCACTACTCCGTCGACCCGGCCCATTTGGAGCAGCTACTCGCTCAGCGCACCCAGCTGATCGGCGGCATCCGCGCCGGCTTCCCCGGCTTGGTCGAAACTCGTTTGATCCGCCTCGAAGATGGCACGTACCAGGATATCTGGCACTGGGAAACAGCCGAACAGCTGACCGCCGCCGTCGCGGCATCGGCGGCCTTCCCGCCTGTCAGCGCCACCTTGGCGCTCACCAGCGCAGGCACCGTGCAGAACGGGGAAGTCATCGACGAGCAATAGCACACCGCGAGGGCCGTCTCCATCGAAAGATGCAGGCGGCCTTCGCCGTTCACCAGGGTTGCCAGGTGTCGCAGACATGGCGGGGCTTCGATGCGAATTGATTCGATGTGGGCGGGGTCGAGCTGCCATGAAATACGTGCAATACTTTGCTGCTTAACTACCCATAGATTCAAAGTATTGCACCTCGATCGGAGAACCCATGGCGAGAAAGCGCATAGGCCTACATCCCGCCGCAGCCGACGCGGTTCGAGTACTCGGCCAGCAAGTGCGGCTAGCCCGCAGGGCGAAAAACTGGACAGCGGCCGACCTCGCCGCCGCGACCGGCGTCTCACCACGCACGATCAGCTCGATCGAGACCGGCTCCAGCGCGGTTTCGATCGGAAACGTTCTCAACGTCGCCGCCATCGCCGGCGTGCCACTGTTCGGCGTCGACGACCCCGCGGAACTGACGCGTATGCGATTGCGCGGCGAAGAACGCATCGCGCTCATCCCCACCAGGGTCCGCCACCCCGCGCCCGAGGAGGACGACGATGGCCTCGACTTCTGACGAAGCATTCGTATGGATGTGGCCCGCCGGGTCAACGGACCCGATCCCTGCCGGACGGCTGCGCAGAGGCGGCGACGGAGGTCTGTGGTTCCAGTACGGACGTCGCTACGCAGCGCGGCCGGACGCGGTGAGCCTGTCACCGACGCTTCCGTTGGGATCGGGTTCTTTCGGACCGACCGAAGACCTCGGGATGCCAGGGGCGCTGCGAGACGGAGCACCGGACGCATGGGGACGGCGCGTCCTGTTGAACGCGCTGACCGGAGCGCACGGGCTCGATGCCGACGCGACGGCCCTCGACGAGTTGACCTATCTGCTCAGGTCGGGATCGAATCGGTTCGGAGCCATCGATTTCCAGCAAAGCCCGCTGAATTATGTGCCGCGTGCCGATACCGCGTCACTGGATGAACTACACCGGGCAGCCCAAATCGTCGAGGCCGGCGACCACCTGCCCACCGGTCTCGCCGAAGCGATCATCGATGGCACGACGATGGGTGGCGCGCGACCCAAAGCACTGGTCCGCGATGAATCGCGCGAGTACCTGGCCAAATTCTCGACCTCATCGGATCCCTTCCCTGTCGTCACCGCCGAAGCCGCGTCATTGACGCTGGCCCGTCGCGCCGGTATACGGGTGCCCGATACCCGGGTCGTCACCTCACTCGGCCGAAACGTCCTACTCATCGAACGATTCGATCGTCCTGGCGACGGCAGGCGCACCATGGTCGTTTCCGCGCTCACCCTGACAGATCTCGGCGAGAT
The DNA here is from genome assembly GCF_042716995.1 of Nocardia sp. NPDC058640. Taxonomy (NCBI): domain Bacteria; kingdom Bacillati; phylum Actinomycetota; class Actinomycetes; order Mycobacteriales; family Nocardiaceae; genus Nocardia; species Nocardia sp. NPDC058640. The sequence continues at coordinate 75,058 of NZ_JBHXRG010000022.1, read as the reverse complement.
GACCGCTCGATACGGCAGTTATCCCTGGCTGCTGAGAAGCCTTCGCGAGCACGGCACCGACGCCGGAGCCGAACTGTTCACTCGCATCGCCTTCAACATCGCGATCTCGAACACCGACGACCATCTCCGAAATCACGCCGCGTTCTGGGACGGTTCCACCCTCACCTTGACCCCCGCGTACGATCTCTCCCCCATTCCGCGTAGTGGCGAAACTGCTTATCAGGCAATTGCTTACGGCCCGGATGGGGAGCGCGAGAGCAACCTGGCGGCTCTGATCGCCGTAGCCCATGTCTATGGGCTCGACCAGCTTCGCGCTCGCGATGTCGTTGATCGGATGGTCGAGGAAATCAGAACCGGGTGGGACGAGGCTGCCGACGAAGCCCGGCTGACGCAGGCCGAGCGGAGTCTCTTGTGGGGGCGGCAGTTTCTGAATCCAGGTGCGCTACGCGGCATGAGCTGACAAGTCAGAGATGCGACATAGCGAGTTCTCTTCTTGCGAAGGCCGTCCGCATCGAAAGGTGCTGGCGGCCTTTGTTGTTCGCTGACGGCTACCACTGGTGCCGAATATGCCGATCCGCTATCACTTTGTGGGATAACGGTCCTGTTGCTGTGGTTGTGGGTGGCCGGGTAGCTTGACGCAGTTGCATCGTAGGAAGAGGGTCGCGCCGCGGCTCGGGTTGGTGCCAGAAGGATGTTTGTTCGCGTGCAGGATTCAACAGCTGTTTCTACTTCGAAGCCGGTCGCGGCGGTGACGGGATTACCCTCCGCCCTTGTGCTTTTCGTCCTTCGGAACTGGCAGCGTCATATCGACGCGTGGAAGCGCCCCGACGGGCGAGCCGCGATCGCGTGGGCGTTGGGGATGTTCGGTGGGCCGTTGATGATCGTGGTGGCCGTCCCGCTGGCCGCGCAGGCGCTGGCTGTACTGGACTCCGACGATCGGAACGGGCGGGATCTGGCTATCGGTGCGCTGATCGCCGCGCTGGCATGGGGGTCGGCCGTCGCGATCTATCTGCTGAGCCGCTAGTGGTAGTTGGCCGCGGCGTCCAGGACGGCTGTTCGGTAGGAGCGGCCGAAGAGGACGGCGTGGGCCAGCCATAGGTGGAGTTGGTGGAGGGGGATTCGGGATTTCCAGTCGGGGGCTAGGGGGTGGATCTCGTTGTAGGCGGCGATGATTCGGTCGAGATGGGGCGTGCCGCCGAAAAGGTACAGGGTGGACAGGTCAGTTTCGGGGTGGCCTCCGTGGGCGGCGGGGTCTATCAGCCAGGGGGTGTCGGACGGGCCCCAGAGGATGTTGCCTGGCCAGAGGTCGCCGTGGATTCTGGCGGGGGGTTCGGCGGGGGCTTCGATGTGGATTGATTCGATGCGGGTGGCGTCGGCGGGGTCGAGGGCGCCCGCGTCGACGGCGAGTTTCAGGTACGGCAGGATTCGGTGTTCGCGATACCAGGTGGGCCAGTCGTCGCCGGGGGTGTTGTCGAGGGGCAGGCCTGCGAGGAATCCGTCGGCTGATGCGCCGAAAGTAGGTGCGCCCGCCCGGTGGGTGACGGCCAACCCCGCACCGAACCGTTCAGCGGCGGCGACAGTCGGCTCGGCGTGATCCACCCACTGCATCAACAACAGGTCGTCGGTCCGCGCATACACCTGCGGCACCGCTACCCCACCCGCTTCCCGCAACCACCGAAGCCCCTCCGCCTCGGCCGCGAAAAGCCCGGACGGGGCCGGCGCGGGATCGGCAGTCGGCGCGGCGGAAACCCCACCCGGCCAGGTCTTGAGAAAAAGATGCGTCCCGTCATCGAGCACAATCCGCTCGGCCACACTGATCGACCCACCCGCGACCGGCGTAGTCCGCAACCGCTGATGAGCGAGAAAGGTCGGCAACAAGTGCGGGTTCGCACGCAAGAACGGCAGGTCCACCCCGCCATCTTGCCCAGACATCGGCGATCACGGTCGACAAACCGCCCGATCAGTGCGAGGTCCCACTCACCTCTGCGCCGCCGGGATCAGGTCGGGAGCGGTTTTGAACGAGATCGCTTCCATCAGGGGCTTGCGTTTGGTGTTCTGGAAGGCGGCGACTCGCCAATCCCCCGTGGTCTCGCGGACCAGCGTGTAGGTCTGGACCTTGGTGAGCTTGGTGGGGCGGGTGCCTTTGTAGGAGTCGCCGCGGCCGGTGACCACGGCGGTGTCGGGGCAGAGGAAGCGGATGTCGAGGATCTCGTCGGCCAGTTGGGTGTGTTTCAGGTATTTGGCGAACAGGGTGCGGTGGCTGTCGACGATGTCGGTTCGGCCGCGGTAGTAGGTGCCCACGAAGGTGACGTAGGTGGCGTCTTCGGTGAATGCCGCTCCGTAAGCGTCGGCGTCGTTTCGCCGCCAGGCGTCTACGAGGGTGGCGATCACATCGATGACCGCCTGCCGGTCGTCGCGGTGTGTGGCCGTCATAATTTCTCCCGAGGGTGTCGTTGATACTTCTCTGCACGTGTGCAGTCTCTGCATATGTGCAACTATCAGGATAAGGGGCGTCGAGCAACGTGGCAAGTGATGTGCAGCGGACCGAAGAGTCGACCTTTCGCGCCTACCTCGACGCGGTGGGGTTGCACAGCATGGCCGGTGCGACGGCGGCGGGGTTGCAGCCCACCGAGTGGTACGCGCTGAGCCAACTCGCGTCGGCGGGCGCCCTGACCTCGGGACAGTTGTCAGCGCGGATCGGCCTGACCACCGGGGCGACGACCCGTTTGATCGACCGTCTGGAACGGGTGGGCTACGTCCGCCGAGTCGACGACCCGGACGACCGCCGCAAGGTCGTGGTCGAGCCGGTCGCGGAAGCTCTCGCCGGCATCGGCGCGCTGGTGGCACCGGCGCGCAGCAAGATCGCGGAGATCCTCGACCACTACACGCCCGAGCAACGCGAGCTCCTGTTCGACTATTTCGCCCGCGCGACACCGGCGTTCCAGGAAGCCACCGAGCAGATCCGGTCGCAGAACTAGGTGAAAGGTGGGGCGGTGGACCAGGTTTCGCCTGCTACGACGATGTGGTCGAGGTAGCGCAGGCCTACTGTGCTGGCGGCTTGGTGCAGCAGACTGCTGGCTCGGCGGTCGTCAGGGCTGGGGGTGGGGTCGCCGGAGGGGTGGTTGTGGACGATGGCGAAGGCTTTGCCGTCGTGGCGCAGGATGGTGTTGAGGATTTCTCGGACGGGTACGGCTACGTGGTCGATGGCACCTTCGGCGACGAAAGATCGGTGGCGTAGGCGGTTTTGGGTGTCGCAGATCAGGACTAGTAGGCGTTCTACGCGGGCGCCTGCGAACAGCGGGATGGCTGCGGCGGCGATGTCTTCGGGGGTGGTGAGTTGCGGTACCGAGTCGCTGGGGGTGCGGGAGCGGGTGCCCAGGTGGAAGGCGGCTACGACGGTGGCGGCTTTGGCGGGGCCGATGCCCGCGCGGGCGGCCAGTTCTTCGGGGCGTGCGGCGGCCAGTTCGGCCAATCCGCCGTAGTCGCCGATCAATTGGGCCGCGACTTCCAGCGCGGATTGGCCTCGGGTGCCCTGGCCCAGCAGCAGCGCGAGCAACTCGCCGTCGCTGAGCGCGTGGGGGCCGAGCATGAGCAATCGCTCGCGTGGGCGTTGGGCGACAGGCAAACTCGCGATCGGTACCGACATTGGATTCCCCCTGCGGATCGGTGACTGACTCCGATAGTCGCAGGGGGTACCGACAAGTTCGGGCTACCCCTCGGCCACCGCCCTTGGTGACGTAACCCGAACCTGGATCTAGCCCGGCGAACCAGGCTCCGAGCCGACCGCGGAATCGGCAGGGGCGTCGGTGCTGAACACCGAATCCGCCATCAACCGTTCCAAGTTCCGCAGTTGACGTTCGTGCACCACGATGCGGCGTAGCGCCTCGTTGACGGTGGCGTTGCTGTCGCCGGTGCCCATGATGTCGGCGGCAGCGGCCAGCAGACGCTGATCGAGATCTATTCGCAGGGTGCGCACACATCCTCCTCCGGTACGAACGCAATCTTGCGTGATCAACATCCACACGCGTGGCTAATTCACCGCGTCGTTACCGAATCCGACCGTTCGCAAGTCGCACAGCAATCGCCGCGAGCCTGTCGACGCCCGGACAGCCGGCGCACGGAAAACACAGTTCACCGCCGGAATCCGCCGCCGACGAACCTCGCAACTGTGCAGTTTGCGCAGTTGTGCGCGTCGTTGTTGTCGCCGCGCTCGGGCGGTGCTTGCCTTGAGTCATGTTCACCGAGGCCCAGCTGTATTCGCCGGTGACGCGCGAGCGTGACGGCGACGTGACCGTGCACCTGAGCGACGACCATCCCGGCGTGCACGACCAGGCCTACCGGGCCCGCCGCAACGCCATCGCCGCGCTGGCACTGGACTACGCCCCCGGCGCCGCCGTCCCGCACATCGACTACTCCGACGACGAGCAGCAGGTGTGGCGGATCGCCTCGGCCGAACTGGCCCGCAAGCACGAGCGTTACGCCTGCCGCGAAGTGCGCGAGGCGGCGCGCGACCTGGCGCTGCCGCACGATCACATCCCCCAACTCGACGAGGTGTCCCGCCTGCTCACCCCACTGACGGGCTTCCGCTACGTGCCGGCCGCGGGTCTTGTCCCCCTGCGCGAGTTCTTCGGTTCGTTCGCCGATCGCACCTTCCACTCCACCCAGTACATCCGCCACCACAGCGCCCCGCTGTACACCCCCGAACCCGACGCGATCCACGAGATCATCGGCCACGCGAACCAGATCGCGAGCCCGCGTTTCGCGGCGCTGTACGAGACGGTGGGCGCCGCGGTGGCCCGATTGGAGACCGACAGCGCGCTGAAATTTCTCGCCGATGTCTTCTGGTTCTCACTCGAGTTCGGCGTGGTTCGCGAGGACGGCGAAATCCGTTGCTACGGAGCGGGATTGCTGTCGTCGTACGGCGAGATCGACGAGTTCCGACACGCACGGCTACATCCGCTCGATGTCGCCGCGATGGGCACGATCGCCTACGACATCACGCACTACCAGCCGGTTCTGTTCTGCGCGGATTCGGTGGATCAACTGGTGGACGTGTTGGGCGAATTCTTCGCGACCATGGACGACCAGACCCCGGCCCGACTTGGACATCCGCTGCGAGCCGTCTGATAGCCGAATCCGAAAACCTTGTCACAGAACACAGTTCGACTTTTCGCGTTTCTCACTTGTTGAGACCTGACACGCGCGACCCAGTGCGAGACTGCTACTTTCGACCCCGTTCTTCAAAGCTTTGAAAGGGTCGGGTAGACCGAAAATGACTGTTGACACCACGGATACGCAGACCGAGCAGACCCCGGAGCCGGAAGCCCCACTGTGGCTGCAGGGCCGGGAAGCCGTGATCGCGGCGGCGGCGCCGGAAGAATGGCGCGGCAACGTTCCCGACTACGAGCTCAGCCACGAGGTGATCCCGCGCGAGCGCACCATCGAGCACGCGCCCGGTTCGCTCGAGGCCATCGTCGAGGACCTGGTGAAGGTCTTCGAAATGGAGGTCTCGCACAAGGCCGACCCCGCCACCTGGCTGTCGGTGGTGGCCGACCAGTACCGCGGCCGCGTCAACGGCGGGGTGTGGCAGGACGCCGAGGAGTTCGCTCGCATCGGCTCCTACAACATCCTGATCGGCGACAACCCGTACTACGACGCCGAGAACGAGACCTTCGACTCCTCGCACAACATCTTCCACACCGCCTTCCCCGGCGGGTTCTTCTGGGAGGTCCTCGAGGTGCTGTCGGGCCCGCCGACGGTGAGCATCCGGTGGCGGCACTGGGGCAAGTTCGAGGGCGAGTACAAGGGCCACGCGCCCACCGGTGAGCACATCGAGATGTTCGGTGTGACCATCGCGCGCGTGAGCGAGGATCTGCGCATCCTCGAGCTCGAGCACTTCTACGACAACAACAAGCTGCTGGGCCCGCTGGCGCACGGCTGCCCCGTGCAGCACGGGAAGTAGAAAACCCTTGCCGTTCGGTGCGTTTCGGCGCATCGAACGGCGGCGCTGCTCGTTGTCGGTTGCCGCTTCCCGAAGATCGAACTCGTCGCCCGCGGTGGGGTGTGACTCGGGAAGCGCCCGGGCGTGTCGGCTGGCTAAGCTGCGTGGCGATGAGGATTCGTGAAGTCGGCGTGCGCGCCGCATGTTGTCTTGGCGCTGCTGTCACCGTCGCCGTGCTCGCGGGTGCTCCCGCTGTCGCCCAGCCCGCCACCGACAGGCCGCCGACCAGCACACCGGCGCCGGGCGCCCCGCCCACACCGGGCAACACCACGCCACCGACCGGCACGACCACACCCCCGTTCACCACCCCGAGCACCGACGACTGCGCGCAGAGGACCCAACCGCCTCCCCCGGTCGACACCTCCGAGGTCCCCGCGCCGGGCGAGCCGACGCCCAGCCCACTGCCGGTCCCCTCCCCCGCCATCGGCGGCCAACGGATGGGCGACTGCGGCGTGGTGCTGCCCGACGGCGCACCCCCGCTGCCCGCCGATATCTCGGCCACCTCGTGGATGGTCTCCGACCTGGACACCGGCCGCGTGCTGGCCGCCAAGGATCCGCACGGCCGCTATCGCCCGGCCAGCACCATCAAGGTCGCGCTGGCCATCGTCGCGTTGCGCAGTCTGGACCTGGACGAAGTCGTCACCGGCACCCAGGCCGATGCCGATGTCGACGGCACCAGGGTCGGCATCGGTCCCGGCGGCCGCTACACCAACCGTCAGCTCATGCAGGCGCTGATCATGTGCTCGGGCAATGACGCCGCGCACGCCATCGCCACGCAACTCGGGGGCGACGAGCGCGCGGTGGCGAAGATGAACGACGTCGCGAAGACGTTGCGCGCCATGGACACTCGCGCCGCCACCCCGTCGGGCCTCGACGGCCCCGGCATGAGCACCTCGGCCTACGACCTGTCGGTGCTGTTCCGCGAGGCGATGAGCATCCCGCTGTTCGCGGAGTTGATCCACACCGAGCAGGTCGATTTCCCCGGCTTCCCCGCCGACCCGAAAATCCCCGGCGACAAGGATCATCCGGGCTTCCCGATCGCCAACGACAACCAGCTGCTCTACAACTACGCGGGCGCGATCGGCGGCAAGACCGGTTTCACCGACGATGCCCGCCAGACCTTCGTCGCCGCCGCCGAACGCGACGGTCACCGCCTGGTCGTGACCCTGCTCAAGGCCGACGTGCGCCCGATCCGCCCGTGGGAGCAGGCCGCGCGCCTGCTGGACTACGGTTTCGCCCTCGACAGCAATGCCCGAATCGGCAAGCTCCCCGAAACCGGCAGCGACGCAGTGGAACCCAGCGTCCCCCTGGCCTCACCACCCCCGCGAGCCGACGGTTCGAAAGCAGACAGCGACCGTCCCGTCCATGAAGGAGCCCGGATCGCCACGCTGATCGGTGGCCCCGTGGTGGTCGTGGGCCTGCTGCTGTGGGCGCGCAGGGCCTTCCGCAGGCGCTGACACCGATCCACGCCCAATTTACGAATCTGGACGAACGATCACCAGGCTCTGACGCAAACATCGGCCGAGTAGAAAAATCCACCAGAGCCTGGTGATCGACTGTCCAACTAGGGGTTTCGGCGCTATCGCCGCTTGCCGACCAGAATCAGGGCGAGCGCAGCAACCGCGCCCGCGCCGAAATAGGCGGCACCGGCCCCGGTCGACACCCCGTGCTCGACTATGCGCGGCCGGATCACCACCGCGTTCGGGGGCGCGACCGTGGCAGCCTCTTCGTTGTCGCGGGAGGTCGCCGCCCATGCGGTGGCGAACAGCAGGATTCGGTAGCTCGTATACGTGAACACCATCAGACCGATGATCGAACCGAAAGTCGCGCCCGCCGGACTCGACAGCACGATCTTCAAGTAGATCGCGGCGATGATCTTGAAGATCTCGAAGGCGATCGCCGCCAACACCGCCGCCCGCGCCGCACTGCGCAGCGACACCGGTTCCCGTGGCAAGCGCGCGATCATCCACGCGAACACCGCCCACGACGCCAACAATCCGAGCGCGATCGACACCAGCCGCAGCACCAGCGACGCGCCGGGCAGATGGTCGACACCGAGCCAGTCGAGCACGCCCTTACCCAGCCCGCTCGCGGCGATCGCCGACAGACCCAGCGACACCACGGACGCGAGGCCGAGGCCGATCAGCGCACCGAGATCGGAGAGTTTGGCCTGCCACCAAGGCTTTTCGGGGCTCTGGCTCTCCCACTGTTCGGTGAGCGCGGCGCGCAGGTTCGCGATCCAGCCCAGGCCGGTATAGAGCCCGACCAGCAGGCCGATGATGCCGACCGTGCCGCGGGAGTCCATGGCCTTTTCGATCAGATCGTTGATCTGGTCGCCGAACGAGCCGGGGATGTTCTCCACGACTTTGGCCTGCAGTTCGGTGAGCAGGTCGGGATGCCCGGCCAGGATGAAACCGGCCACCGAGAACGCCACCATCAGCAGCGGAAACAGTGACAGCACAGTGAAATACGTGATGCCCGCGGCGAAGAAGTCGCCGCGTTGATGTTGGAATCGACCACCGGCCCTGACCAGGTGATCCAGCCAGGGCCTTCGCCCGATCTGCTTCTCGACGGCGGTCGAGATGTTGTCGATCAACTGCATGACACGCGCCCCTTCAGCGAAAACCCCAGGTGCGCAACGGGTTCAGCGTGCGAGGAAGCCAACCCGGTCGTACACCTGAGCAAGTGTGTTGCCTGCGATCTCCCGCGCCCGTTCGGCTCCCGTGGCCAGAATCCGGTCCAGTTCGGCGGGATCGGACAGGTACTCCTGCACCTTTTTCTGTACGGGCGTGACGAATTCGACGAGCGCGTCGGCCACCTCGGCCTTGAGATCACCGTAACCCTTACCGGCGAAATTCTGCTCGAGGTCCACGATCGGGGTGGCGGTCAGCGAGCTCAGGATCACCAGCAGGTTGCTCACGCCCGCTTTGTTCTCGGGGTCGTAGCGCACTTCGCGCTCGGTGTCGGTGACCGCCGAGCGCACCTTCTTGGCGGTGATCTTCGGGTCGTCCAGCAGGTTGATCAGGCCGGCGTCGGTGGACGCCGACTTGCTCATCTTGGCGGTGGGGTCCTGCAGGTCGAAGATCTTGGCGGTGCCCTTGACGATGTGCGGTTCGGGCACCACGAAGGTCTTCTTGTAGCGAGTGTTGAAGCGCTGGGCCAAGTTTCGGGTCAGCTCGAGGTGCTGGCGCTGGTCCTCGCCGACGGGGACCTGGTGCGGGCGGTAGAGCAGGATGTCCGCGGCCATGAGCACGGGGTAGGTGAACAGGCCGACGGTGGCGTTGTCGGCGCCCTGCTTGACCGACTTGTCCTTGAACTGGGTCATCCGGCTGGCCTCGCCGAAACCGGTGATGCAGCTGAGCACCCACGATAGTTCCGCGTGCTCGGGCACCTGGCTCTGCACGAACAGGGTGGACTTGGCCGGGTCGATGCCGAGCGCGAGCAGCTGGGCGGCGGCGGACTTGGTGCGCGCGCGCAGCGCCTTGGGGTCCTGGCTCACGGTGATCGCGTGCATATCCGGGATGAAGTACAGGGCGTCGTACTCGTCCTGCATCGTCACCCAGTACTGCAGCGCGCCCAGGTAGTTGCCGAGATGGAAGGAGTCGCTGGTGGGCTGGATGCCCGACAGCACCCGCTGCTTACGTTCGGCCGGCGCGGCCGGGGCAGGACTGGACATACCCCGATCTTTCCATGGGCCTCAAGCGGTATTTCGCTGCACCCAGTTCCGCGGATCCACACCGGGCATGCTCGGGTGGCCGGTCTTGACCATGTGCTGTTCGCGGCGGGCGAGCAGCTGGTAGGAGGGGGTGCTGCGGCCCGCGAGGGTGCCCGCCAGGATGCGGGGCGTCAGCGGGGGTGCGATATGGGCGGTGCGGATGCTGCGGCACAGGGCGCGGTGGGCGAGTTCGTCGGGGATGCCCCAGTCGATGCCGTACATCTGCCGGATGCGCGCCGGGAGACTGCCTTGCACCAGCAGATATAGCGCGGAACCGACCTGTTCGGCGGGCGCGCGTAGACGGTAGGCCTTGCGGTGGCCGGCGAGGTAGGAGCCCACGAGGCGGGCTTCATCGGTCAGGTGCAACTGCGTGGAAAGCAGGTAGCTGTCGAAGTAGCGGCGGAAGGCCCGGTAGTCCGCGGGCGCGGCGTCGCGCGGCATACCGAACAGCTCCCCCCAGCGGACATAGTCCTGGTAGAGGTCCTCGCGTTCGGTGGCAGTGAGCTCGCGCACGAGGCGGTCGTGCATGACTTCGGCCGAGTCGAAGGTGAACGCCATGGTCATGAACATCAGGTGCGGGTCGTGCGCGGAATAGGCGGTGCCCGCGGGGTGGTGGGCGCCCGCGTCCTCGGGCAGGGTGCCGACCACGCGTTCGTGCTTGCGCCGCGTGAAGGCCAGTGCCCGATCGGCCTCGGCTTTGCTGCCGAGGAACACCGCTTCGAACAGCCCGCCGGTGATCGCCAGGCGCGTATACGGCGTTGCCCGGTGGGCGGTGTGCTCGCTGGTGCCCACGAACAGCAGCGGGTGCACCGCACCGATCACCAGGGCCCGCAGTCCGTAGGTCAGCCCGACCGTGCGCTTGCTCATGACCCGCCGGATCATCGAATCGTCCGCGAAATATCCGGCTTCACGCTGCGCCATGCCGCGCCTCCTCATCGAGTGCATCTGGCAACAGGATCCTCCAGAATGCGCGATCTGGGAAGGCCTGCGGGGCTATCGGCGACGACGCATGCGTAGCAGGGTGAACACGATGATGCCGAGAGCAGCGAATCCGGCAACGACGATGCCCAGCAGGACCGTGGAGTTGTCGTCGTCGGCAGGTTTTGCGGCGGTGTCCGGGGCATTCGGAGCAGGGGTACCAGCGGTGGACCCCGGCGCCGACTGATAGGTCGGGCCCGGCTCCGGTGTTCCGGTCACGGCCAGGTCCAGTTCGATGGGGACGGGGCGGACGCTGCCGGGGTCGTGGCGGGCGGGTCCCATGTGCACGGCGATGTAGTACCAGCCGGCCAGGGCGTTCTCGGAGACTTCTTTTTCCGAGGACTCGCGGTTTCGATAGCGGATCTCAGGGGTCGCCAAAGCTGCTTCGTTGGTCGGCAGGGCATCGGCCGCGCCGGTGTAGGACGTGAAGCCGTCGGCGACCTCGTGGCGGTACGGGTTGTACAGCGAGGTGGTGGCCACGGACACGTTGTCCAGGCCACGACCGGGCGTCTCGAGGAACCGCACCCGGTACGCCAGGCCCTGACCCCAGTCGAGTTTCACCTTGTAGAACACGAATTCGCCGCGTTGCACGGTGTCGCTGTAGACGCCGGGCCCGTCGAGCACGGTGGCCACGTTGAACGAACCGCCGCCGGTCACCGGTTCGACCGGACTGTTCGGCGCGGTGAACGGCGCGAGCGCCGGTTCCGCCGCCGGGCCCGCATCGGTCACGCCGGGTTCGACGGCGATATTGAGTTCCAGCGGCAAGGTAGGAGGCGCGCTGTCAGCGACCCCGGCCCATTCCACGGTGAAGTAGTACCGGCCGCCGCCCTTGCACTTGTCGGCGTTGAACGAGCCGTCCTTCGCCTCGGTCGCGCCGGTCCATGTCGAGGTGACCGTGAGCGCCACACCGTCGGTGGATCGCACGGCGTTCGCGTGTTCGAAAGCGTTGCAGTCCTTGCCTTCCGAGCCGAACACGCGCACGTACATGCTGTTGTTCGCACGCACGGGGTCCTCGCCGCGCGGGAACGACATCGTGCCGCTGAAGTAGGCGGTGGCGCCCTCGGGAATGTCGACGGCGTAGTAGCGCGGCTTCTTGTGGCCGATGGTGTCGAGGTACTGCCCCGGCACGACCGCCGGGGCGTTCTGATAGCCCTCGCCGCCCTCGACGGGCGTGCCCGCCGACGCGTACTCGCGCAGCGCCGCGGTGCTCACGCGGGGCAGCACCTGCTCGAGGGTTTTGCCGTCGGCGGCGTCGGTGTAGGTGCCGCCGGTGGTGTCCGCGATGCAGGTCAGCTGGGCACGCGAGGCATCGTCGACACCAAAACCGATGGCGTGCATGACGATCTCGGTGCCCTGGGCGTGCAGTTCGCGCGCGACCTCGCACGGATCGGGTGGTGAGCAGGTGTCCAGGCCGTCGGAGACCAGCACGATCGAGCGCGGGCCCTCGGTCGGCAGGGCGCCCGCGGCGGTGCGCAAGGCCGCACCGATCGGGGTGAAGCCGCTGGGCGTGATGTTGTCCACGGCCGTGGTCAGTGCGGGTTTGTCGATGGTGTCGGCCGGTTCCAGCACCGAGACGTCACGGCAACCGGCGGCCTTCTCCGCGTCGGTGGAGCCGGTCCCGGTGCCGTAGACCGACAGCCCGACCTTGGCCGCGGCGGGCGCGGTCTGCACGAAATTGCGTACCGCGGTTTTCGCCGCGTCCATCTTGGTGCCGCCGCCGGGGTCGGCGGCCAGCATCGAACCGGAGGCGTCGAGCACCAGCATGGTGGGCGCGTAGGTGCTGTCGGTCGGCGCGGCGGACGCGGGGACCGCCATCGGTAGCAGCCCGATCGCCGCCGCGGTCGCCAGACCGATCACCTTCGCGCAACGCACCGTCGAACTCCGTTCCGATCCGCCGGACCTCGACGCATCAGCTCTCGACCGTAGCCGGACAAACCGCACATAGGGGACCTTATGGCGTCGCGGTGCCGACCGGAATGCACGTATCGAGCAAGATCCCGTCGCACGGCTGCGACGAACCGCCGGCGAGTTGGGCGACAAGGGAATACAGCTGACCGCCCAGGTCCCCGGAACCGGTGGACGGTCCGGCGACCTGCTGCACACCGTGGACAGGTGCCTGCGCGGCCGCCACTCCCGCGCCCGACATCATGATCGCCGCCGCGATGCTCGCGCCCACCATTACTGCCTTCATCGTGCTCTCCTGACCGGCGGCCTCGGTAGCCGCGCGCTGCCGACTGTATGCGGACCGATCAGGCGAGAGCAGCCGTCAATTCCGGTGGCATCAGAACCAGCGGTTGCGTTGTCGGCCAGCGTGATTCGTTCAGTCCGACAGTGCGACGGCATGGAACGTGTCCGGGTCGCCCTGCAGCACGACCCGGAACGCCACCTCGCGTCGCGCCCAATACGCAGCGCAGTCGCGCATGGCGGAGTCGAACCATTCGCGTTCGGTGGGCTGGTCGGCGAGCAGGTCGTCGGCGGTGCGGATCACCGCGACGTAGCCGGGGGCGTCGCCGACGAAATCGTCCAGGTCACGCAGGCATTCGTCGAAGGCGTCCTTGTTGGCGCCGAAGTAGTACGGGAACTGGAAGGCGGCGGCGAATTCGTCGAACAGTTCCGCGGTGGTGCGCATCTTGGTGCCGCGCAGTTCGCGCACACGGTAGTCGGCGGGGGCGTCGTAGCGCACGCCGCTGAACTGGTTGGCATCCACCGGCAGCGCGCCGATCACCGGTGCCGCGGTGGCGGCCGGCGCCTGCGCGTGGGGACGAGCGAGGAACTGCGACAGCGTCATTCGCGAAGTCATCAGCGCATCCTTGTGAAGGTTTCGTAGTGGTCGCCGGTGTACCAGGCGGAACCGTCGCTGCCGGTGACGATGCGTTCGGCGTCGCGACCGCGGTTGCGCTGCTTGGGATTGACGTCCCATTCCTGGTAGCTCACCGCCTTGCCCGCCGAATCCTTGGGCGGCAGTTTGGTTCCGCGGTTCATGAACTGTTCGCCGCCCTTGGTGCCCTGCGCGTTGGCCGAACCGGGCCAGCGACCGGCGTCGATTTCGACGAGGGTGGTGTAGGCGCGGTCGGGCACCCCGGCGGTTTTGGTGACGGGCGCGGCCGACGACTTGCCCGCGGGCGGACCAGGTTTCGGCGCGCTGAGGGTCGTGGTGATCCCGGCGACGGGCTTCGTGCTGGTCGCGGTGGTGGTGTCGGTACCGCGACCACCGAACAGCGTGAGGCCGATGGCCGCCAACACGAGAACGAGTCCACCGAGCAGGCTGAGAGTCTTCCGTGAGAGTTTCATCGAAACTGGACAGTAACCGGTGCGTGGTCGGACCACCGCTGGTCGTAGGCGTCGGCGCGCTCGACGACGGCCTGTTTGGCGCGCCCGGCCAGTTCGCCCAGGGCGAGGTGGTAGTCGATCCGCCAACCCGAGTCGTTGTCGAAGGCGCGGCCGCGGTAGGACCACCAGCTGTAAGGCCCCGCGACGTCGGGGTGCAGGGCGCGAACCACGTCGACGTAGCCCGCGGCGAGCAGGTCGGCGATCCAGGCGCGTTCCTCGGGCAGGAAGCCCGCGGACTTCTGGTTGCCCTTCCAGTTCTTCAAGTCGACCTCGGCGGGCGCGATGTTCCAGTCGCCACTGACCACGAACTCACCGGTACGCGACTTCAGATACGCGCCGAACTCGGCCATGAACCGATACTTCTCGTCCTGCTTGGGGGTGTTGGCCTCGCCGGAGTGCACGTAGACGCTGGCCGCGGTGATGTCCCCGAAATCGGCTTCGATATAGCGGCCCGACTCGGCGAACTCGTCGCTGCCGAAGCCGACGCGCACCGCGTCGGGCGCGCGCCGCGACAGGATGCCGACACCGGCGCGGCCCTTGGATTCGGGCTCGGCGTGCGACAGCACCCAGCCCGCGTCCAGGGCGGGAGCCAGCGCCGCCGCGGTCTGCGCGTCGGTCGCCCTGGTCTCCTGCAGGCAGACGATGTCGGCTTCGGTCGCGGCCAACCAGGCGAGCATGCCCTTGGTCGACGCGGCACGCACACCATTGACGTTCACGGATGAGAGGATTGTCGGCACGGTACGACCGTACAATGCAGGCAGGGATGCTCCCCCGGACACCGCCGTCCAGGAAGGGGTGATTGACGATGACGTCACGCACCGCCAAGTCCACCGCCCGCCCCACGCCCGTCGCGGCACTGCATATCGGGTCCGGCGACCCGGTGCTGCTACTGCACGGATTCCTGTTGTCGCCGCACTGCTGGGAACAGGTCGCGCAGCGCATGTCCGCGCATTGCGAGGTGTACGCGCCCGCGTTCGCCGGACACTGGGGTGGTCCGAAGGTGCAGGGCTGGTCGCTGGATGTGTACGCGCTGGCCGACCAGATCGAAGATCAACTCGACGAATTGGGTTGGCGCACTTGTCATATCGCGGGCAATTCGCTGGGCGGGTGGGTCGGACTCGAACTCGCTCGGCGCGGTCGGGCTCGCACGCTCACCACGATCGCGGCCGCGGGCGGATGGGCTTCGCCGTCGATCACGCAGATCAGGATCGGGATGAAGTTCGCGTCGATGCTGCCGTTCATCGAGATCGGCAAGCGTCTGGGCGGGATGGCGATCAACAACGCGCTGGTCCAGCAGGTCACCGGGATGTTGTTGACCAAGCACACCGGCGCGGTGCCGCGACGAGATCTGGCGAATGTGCTCGCCGCCGCGCTGCACTGCGACGTGATGATCCCGCTGATCCTGGGCAGTCTGCGCGCACCCGGCATGGATGATCTGGGCGAGCTCGACACGCCCGTGCGGATGCTGCTGGCCGAGTACGACCGGATCATCCCCAACAGCGTGTACGCCACCCGCTACCTGCGCGAATTGCCCGAATCCGCGGATCGGATCCTGGTGCACGGGGTGGGGCATGTGCCGATGTTGGAGGCGCCGGATCGGATCGCGACGCTGATCGCCGAGCACATCTACGCCAGTCGGGGGCACCTGCGCGCGGTGTGAGTCGCTCGCCGAACATTCTGTCGCGCATGGCGATTCGCGCTGCGTCGGCTCGAGTCTTGTTTCCACCTGCTCATTGCGGTGACACCCGTCACGATCGGCTGTGCGTAACAGCGGCGTAACGGATCGGAAAATTCGTGTCTACATCCATGAACGACCGTCTGTGAGTCGCCGGATCGAGCGGCAGCGCAAGACGGAGAGAGGGAAAATGGCCGGAGCAGATACTGCCGCCAAAGAAACACTCGAGGACTACACGCTGCGTTTCGCCCCGCGGAGCTACCGCAAATGGAGCCCCGCGGTCGTGGGAATCTCCGCCCTCGGCGGCATCGCCTACCTGGCCGATTTCGCGATCGGCGCCAATATCGGCATCGCGCACGGCACCGGAAACGCCCTGATCGGCATCGGTATCTTCGCCGTGGTCGTCATGCTCACCGGTTTCCCGCTCGCCTATTACGCCGCGCGCTACAACATCGATCTCGACTTGATCACGCGCGGAAGCGGATTCGGTTACTACGGCTCGGTGATCACCAATATCGTGTTCGCGTCGTTCACCTTCATCTTCTTCGCCCTCGAAGGTTCGATCATGGCGCAGGGCCTGTTATTGGGCCTGGGAATTCCCCTGTGGATGGGCTATCTGCTGTCCACGGTCATCATCTTCCCGCTGGTCATCTTCGGGATGAACACCCTGGCCAAACTGCAGGTGTGGACCACTCCCCTGTGGCTGCTGCTGATGGTGGCGCCGTTCGGGTTCCTGCTGCTGGGCCACCCCGATTCGGTGGGCACGTTCTTCGCCTACGGCGGGGAAAACGGTGGCGGCGTGAGTGTTTCGGGCGCGCTGCTGGCCGCCGGTGTGTGTCTGTCGCTGATCGCGCAGATCGCCGAGCAGATCGACTACCTGCGTTTCATGCCGCCGCGCACCCCGGAGAACCGGGCGAAGTGGTGGGGCTGGATGCTGCTGGCAGGTCCGGGCTGGGTGCTGTTCGGCGCGGCCAAGCAGGTCGTCGGCCTGTTCCTCGCGGTGTACTTGATCGCGAATCTGCCTGCCGCGCAGGGTATCGCGAACCAGCCGGTGCACCAGTTCCTGGAAATCTACCGCGACATGGTGCCGGGCTGGCTGGCCATGACCCTGGCCGTGGTGCTGGTGGTCATCAGCCAGGTCAAGATCAACGTCACCAACGCCTACTCCGGCTCGCTGGCCTGGACCAACTCCTACACCCGCGTCACCAAGACCTACCCCGGTCGCCTGGTGTTCCTGGTGGTGAACCTGGTCGTCGCGCTGATCCTGATGGAAGCGAACATGTTCGACTTCCTCAACAGCATCCTGGGCTTCTACGCCAACTGCGGCATCGCCTGGATCGTCACCGTGGCCACTGACATCGCGGTGAACAAATACCTGCTGAAGATCTCACCGAAGGTGCCGGAGTTCCGGCGCGGGATGCTCTACGACTTCAACCCGGTCGGCCTGGTCGGCTTCGGACTGTCCTCGGTGCTGTCGATCATGACCTTCTTCGGCCTGTTCGGTGAGCTGCTGAAGCCGTACTCGCCGGTGGTCGCGGTGCTGGTGGCCTTCATCGCCACCCCGCTCACCGCCATCGCCACCAAGGGCAAGTACTACCTGCGTCGCACCGACGACGGCATCGACGTGCCGATGTTCGACGAACACGGCAACCCGGCCGACGACCTGCTGCCCTGCCACGTCACCGGCATGGAATTCGAGCGCCCGGACATGATCGCCTCGGCCGTCCCCGGTCCGGAAGGCGAGATCCAGTACATCTCGTCGCTGGCCCTGTCCACCGACCGCGAAGGCAAGCACCTGCTGCCCCGTCAACACTGAGACCTACGCGAAAGCCGTGCGGCACGAATACTTTTCGTGCCGCACGGCTGCGTTTTCGGTGGTCGGGCTCAGCTCTTGCTGAACTTGGCGAAGTCGCCGCGCCAGATCACGTTGTCGGAGGTGATCACCGCGGGGTTGAGCTTGTCCATCGGCACCGCGTACGCGATCTTGATGGTCTGCTTGGAACCGGGCGGCAACTTGCCTGCCAGGCTGTACCCGAAGGTCTTGTCGCTGGTCATCACCGCTTCGGCGGGGGTGCCTTCCTCGCCGTACACGATCTTGGGCGCAGACCAATATTCCAGCGCGGTCTTGGACGTGTTGTTGAGCTGGAACGTGAACGCCGTGACGGTGCCCTGGCGCTCGAGTTGTGCGGTCTCGACCTTCAGGATCGACACCTCCACGCCGTCTTCCAACTTGCCCACATCACCCGGGTTCAGCACACCGTCCGCGTTCGGCGTGGCAGGCGCCTTCGAGGCCGCGGTGGTGGTCGGCGTGGCGGCGGGCTTGCCCGCGGGCAGATCTTCCTGGCAGCCGGCCAGCAGCAGACTCGCCGCAACGACGGTGGTGGACAGCGCAATACGGAATTTCACGGACTTCCCCTCCTCTAAGGACGCGCGGGGTCTCCATCGGTGAAATCCCCCGAGCACAGCGGAAGGATCATATACACCGATCAGCCAACCGCGTGCAGTGCAGCGGCATCGGCGGGGTCAGAGCAACTTTCGGACGATCGGGGTCGGTAGCGCGCGCAGCAGGTAGCCCAGCGGCACCCACGGCCACGCGGGCACATACGCCTTCGCGCGACGCTTCTCGATCGCGGCGACCATCGCGCGCACGCCGGTTTCGGTGTCCACCATGAACTTCGGCGGATACTTGACCTGATCGTTCATCTCCGAACGGATGTAGCCGGGGTAGATCACCGACACATCGACGCCCGGAATCGCTTCCATGCGAACACCTTCGGCCAGCGCCGCGACGCCCGTCTTGGTGGCCGCGTAGGTGGTGAGTTGTTTGGGCATGCCGCGCACGGCGGACAAAGACGAGATCATCACCAGGTGACCGCGGCCCTGCGCACGGAAGATCTTCAACGCTGCCTCGCTCTGGGCAAGGGCGGCAACGAAATTCACCATCACGGTCTCGCGATTGGCCTTGTGCAGCCCGGTCCCCAACGGCGCGCCCTTACCGAGGCCCGCGTTGACGATCACCCGGTCGATGGTGCCGAGTTCGTCGGCGAACTCGTCGAAGACGGTGAACACGGCGGCGTCATCGGTGACGTCGAGTTGCTTCACCGAGACCACGCGATCGGGGTGTGCGGCAACGATTTCGGCGCGCAATTCGTCGAGCCGCTCGGTCCTGCGTGCGCAAATGCCCAGGTCATAGCCCAGGGTGGCGAACTGGCGGGCCATCTCGGCGCCGAGCCCGGAGCTGGCGCCGGTGATCAGGATGGTGCCCCGGCTCACGACTGCGCCGTGATTCGTCGGAGGGTGATTCGCGATTCCATGTACCTACGCTAGCCAGTGCAGGGCCGCGGCGCCGCCCGTTCCGTTGACGGGTGACGCCGCGGCCGTTCGCTCGGCGCGGGTCAGCGGGCGGCGACCAGCCTTGCCTCGTTGGCGGCCGCGTCGTCGCCTGCCTCGTTGGCGGCGAGTTCGGCGTGCACGCGGTCGTAGTAGCGGTTGATCTCGGCGTTGGCGGTCTCCTCGGTCCAGCCGAGCAGGGGTGCGATCAGCCGGGCGATCTCCGGGGCGGCGGCCAGGCCGCGGTCGGGGACCTCGATGGAGATGCGGGTGCGGCGGGTGAGGATGTCGTCCAGGTGCAGGGCGCCCTCGTGGGTGACGGCGTAGACGATCTCGGCCGCGATGTAGTCCGAAGCGCCCGGAATCGCCTGGCGCAGTGCGGGATCGGCGGCGATGAGGCCGAAGATGTCGGTGCTCAGCGAGCCGTACCGGCCGAGCAGGTGCTCGACCACGTCGACCGGCAGTCGCTGCGACACCGCCAGGGTGTTCACCTCGGCCAGCATGTCGAAGTAGCCTTCCGCGCCGACGACGGGCAGCTGCGCGGTCGACGACGCGGGCACCTCACCACCCAGCCGTGCGGCGGCGGCATCGACGACATCGGCGGCCATCACCCGGTAGGTGGTGTATTTGCCGCCGGCGATCACGAACAGGCCCGGCGCGGGCTCGGCGACGGCGTGTTCCCGCGACAGCTTCGCGGTCTCCTTCGTCGCACCGGTCATCAGCGGACGCAGCCCGGCGTAGGTGCCGACGATGTCGGCGCGCGTAAGCGGTTCGCGCAGCAGCGAATTGACGTGATCGAGGATGTACTGCACGTCGGCGGCGGTGGCCGTGGGGTGGTTCTTGTCCAGGGACCATTCGGTGTCGGTGGTGCCGATGATCCAGTGCTCGGCCCACGGGATCACGAACAGGACCGACTTCTCGGTGCGCATGATCATGCCGGTGTGCATGTCCAGCCGGTCGCGCGGCACGAGGATGTGCACGCCCTTGGACATCTGCACATGGAAGGGGAAGTCGACGCCGGTCATCTTGATCATGTCATCGGTCCACACGCCGGTCGCGCTGATCACCGTGCGCGCTCGAATGGTGTGGGCCAGACCGGTTTCCAGGTCGATCACACGCGCGCCGACGACCTTCTCACCGTCGCGTTCCAGCCCGATCACCTTGGTACGGGTCAGGACGGTGGCACCGCGCTCGGCGGCGGTGCGGGCGATCATCATGGTGTGGCGGGCATCGTCGACCTGCGCGTCGTAGTAGCGGATGGCGCCGGTCATCGCGTCGTCCCGCAGCGCGGGCGCGAGTTCCAGTGCGCCCGAACGTGATAGGTGCTTGTGCATCGGAACCGTGCGCGCGCCACCGAGGGTGTCGTAGAGGGCGATGCCCGCGCCGATGTAGGCGCGCTCCCACACCCGGTGCTGCAGCGGGAACAGGAACGGCACGGGGTGCACCAGGTGCGGTGCGAGCGTATTCAGCAGCAGCCCACGCTCTTTCAGAGCTTCACGCACGAGCGCAAAGTCCATCTGCTCCAGGTAGCGCAGGCCACCGTGGATGAGTTTCGACGAACGGCTCGAAGTGCCGGCCGCGAAATCCCTTGCCTCGACCAGGGTTACGGACAGGCCACGCGAGGCAGCGTCGAGCGCGGCACCGGCGCCGGTCACGCCGCCACCGATGACCAGCACGTCGACCTCGGCGGCATCGAGCATGCCGATGGCCTTCGCACGGTAGGTGGGGTCCAGTTGCACAGACACGATGATCTCCTTCTCGAAAATATTGGGGTAATTCAGATTTCGGCCCAGTCGAGCGTTCGCTCGACAGCCTTGAGCCAGCGGCGGTAGCCGTGTTCGCGTTGCTCGTCGGACCAGCTCGGGTACCAGCGGACGTCCTCGGACCAGTTGTCGAGCAGTTCGTCGGTGCTGCCCCAGAAGCCGACGGCCAGTCCGGCGGCGTAGGCGGCGCCGAGCGCGGTCGTTTCGGCGACGACCGGCCGGGAGACCGGGACGCCGAGCAGGTCGGCCTGGATCTGCATGGCCAGCTGGTTCACGGTCACGCCACCGTCCACCCGCAGCGTCGCCAGTCGCACACCGGCGTCGCGCTGCATGGCCTCGACCACGTCGCGGGTCTGGTAGGCGATGGATTCCAGTGTGGCCCTGGCCAAGTGGGCGTTGTTGCTGTAGCGCGACAGGCCGACGACCGCGCCGCGCGCATCGGGTCGCCAGTACGGCGCGAACAGACCGGAGAACGCGGGCACGAAGTACACGCCGCCGGAATCGGCCACCTGACTCGCGAGGTCTTCGATCTGCGCGGCCCCGGCGATGATGCCCATCTGGTCGCGCAACCACTGCACCGCCGAACCGGTGACCGCGATCGAACCTTCCAGCGCGTAGGCGGGCTTGTCGTCGCCGAACTGGTAGGCGACGGTGGTGATCAGGCCGTGGTGCGAGCGGACGATCTCGGTGCCGGTGTTGAGCATCAGGAAATTGCCTGTGCCGTAAGTGTTCTTGGCTTCACCGGGCTGAAAACACACCTGCCCCACACCTGCGGCCTGCTGATCACCGAGCACGCCCGCGATGGGCACCGAACCCTTGAACGGGCCGTCGGGCTTGGTCGTCCCGAACAGTTCCGGGTTCGACGACGGTGCGATCGCGGGCAGCATGGCGCGCGGGATGCCGAAGATCGCGAGGAGTTCGTCGTCCCAGTCCAGGGTTTCCAGGTCCATCAGCATGGTGCGCGAGGCATTGGTGGGGTCGGTGACGTGCACGCCGCCGGTGAGGTTCCAGATCAGCCAGCTGTCCATGGTGCCGAACAGGGCGTCGCCGCGCTCGGCGTCGGCGCGCACGCCCGCGATGTTGTCCAGGATCCACTTCAGCTTCCCGCCGGAGAAGTACGGCGCGGGCGGCAGGCCGGTCTTCTCACGGATCAGCGCGCTGTGCCCGGCGGCGTCGAGGTCGGCGATGATGCGGTCGGTGCGGGTGTCCTGCCAGACGATGGCATTGCCGTACGGGCGGCCGGTGCGGCGGTTCCACACCACGGTGGTCTCGCGCTGGTTGGTGACGCCGATGGCGGCGAGGTCGTCGGCGGTGAGATCGGCCAGCGACAGCGCGGTCTTGACCACGGTGCGGGTGCGTTCCCAGATCTCGTCCGGATTGTGTTCGACCCAGCCGGGGCGCGGCATGATCTGGGAATGTTCGAGCTGATGGCGGGCCACCACGGCGCCATCGTGATCGAAGACCATGAATCGCGTCGAGGTCGTGCCCTGGTCGATCGCGCCCACATATCGGTTCATCTGCTCGTCCTTCCCGGACCTCACCGTTGAGTCCGTCGTGCGGGCTCTGGGCCCGAAATCCACGCTAGGAACCGCAGCGGGGGCACGCCATGCCTACCGTTCGACAATGCTGAACGGTGGTAGGTTCGGGGCCATGCCCGGTCCGATCCAGTCGATCGAACGCGCCGCCGCGGTGCTGCGTTTGCTCGCGCGCGGACCGGGACCGCTGGCCGTCGGCGAGATCGCGGCCGCGCTGGACCTGGCCAAACCGACCGCGCACGGCATTCTGCGGACCTTGCTCGGGGTCGGGTTCGTCAGCCAGGACGAGAACACCGGCAAATACCTCCTCGGCCCCGCGATCGGCGAGCTCGGCACCGACCGGCTCGATGTGAACGAGTTGCGTTCGCGGGCGATCCACCGGGCCGACGCGCTCGCCTCCCGATCCGGGGAATCGGTGCGCATCGCCGTGGCGCGCGAGGGGCGAATCACGGTGATCCACCACGTGTTCCGGCCCGACAACACCGAGCAGGAGCTGACGGTGGGCGAGGTGGTGCCCGCGCACGCCACCGCGCTGGGGCGGGTGTTGCTCGCCTATGACGTGGCGGCGAAACCCGGTGCGCTGGAACGCTTCACCCGTCGCACGATCGACGATCCGGCTGAGCTCGACCGGGTGGTCGCGCAGGTGCGGCGGACCGGCTGGGCTGGCGAAGTCGGGGAATTCCATCCCGACGAAGCGGGGATCGCCGCGCCGATTCGCGCCAGGGGCGGTCTGGTGGTCGCCTCGCTGGGCGTCGCCGGTCCCACGGATCGACTGTGCGACAACCAGTTACGCATCCGGCCCGCCCTGGTCGAGCAGGTGCTCGCTGCCGCGGCGGCGATCCATCGCGACCTCAGCGTGGCGCAATGAACCAGCGGCACTGTGCTGCAGCGGACCAGCGTGTCGCGATGAACCACTGTGCCGTGGCGAACCAGCGTGGCGCGAGGAACCGCACCGACGACGAGAGCGAGCGCCGATGACGCACCACTTCGTACTCGCCATCGATCAGGGCACCACCTCGACCCGCTGCATCGTCTTCGACCAGCACGCCCGGCTGGCCGGTATGGCGCAGCGGACCCACCGCCAGCATTACCCCAGGTCGGGATGGGTGGAGCAGGACGCGCTCGAGATCTGGCGCACCGTCGAGCGGATCGTGCCCGCGGCCCTGCGCGATGCCGGGATCACCGTCGACCAGGTGGCCGCGCTAGGGATCGCCAATCAGCGCGAGACCACGGTCGTGTGGGATCGCAACACCGGGTTGCCGGTGCGGTTGGCGATCGTCTGGCAGGACGTGCGCACCGAGGAACTCGTCGAGGAACTGCGGAAACAACCTGGGGCGCAGCGTGTTCCGGAACTCAGCGGTCTGCCGCTGGCCACCTACTTCGCCGCACCTCGCCTGCGCTGGTTACTCGACAATGTCGAAGGGCTACGGGCCAAAGCCGAACGTGGTGACGTCCTGTTCGGCACCATGGAATCCTGGCTCATCTGGAACCTCACCGGCGAGCACGTCACCGATGTGACCAACGCGGGCCGCACCCTGCTGATGAACCTGGCCACGCGGCAGTGGGACGAGGAACTGTTGCGGTTCTTCGACATTCCCCGCGCCATGCTCCCCCGCATCGAACCCTGCACCGGCGATTTCGGCATCGCCCGCACCGTCGTGCCCGGCGTCCGGATCGGCGCCGCCCTCGGCGACCAGCACGCGGCCCTGTTCGGCCAAACCTGTTTCGCCCCAGGGGAAACCGAATGCACGTACGGCACCGGCGGCTTCCTCATGATGAACACCGGCACCGAACTGATCCGCTCCACCCACGGCCTGCTCACCACCATCGGCTACCAGGTCGGCCCCGAACCGGTCTACGCGCTCGAAGGGCCCATCGCGGTCACCGGTTCGCTGGTCCAGTGGCTGCGCGACATCGTCGGCCTGATCGCCACCGCCCCCGAAATCGAAACTCTCGCAAGCACAGTCGACGACAACGGCGGCTGCTACCTGGTCCCCGCCTTCTCCGGCCTCTACGCCCCCCACTGGCGCAGCGACGCCCGCGGCCTGCTCATCGGCCTCACGTCCTACGTCACCAAGGGCCACCTGGCCCGCGCCGTCCTGGAAGCCACCGCCTGGCAGACCCGCGACGTGGTCGAAGCGATGAACGCCGACGCGGGCCTGAAAGCCCAATCCCTGCGCGTAGCAGGCGGAATGGCGTCCAACAACCTGCTCATGCAAATGATCGCCGACGTCCTGGACACCCCCGTCCTGCGCCCCCTGGTCACCGAAACAGTCTCCCTCGGCGCTGCCTACGCAGCAGGCCTAGCCGTCGGCTACTGGCCCGATCTCCAAGGCCTACGCCACAATTGGCGCGTAGCCGCCCAATGGAACCCCGCGCCCGACCGCGCCCTCCGCGACGAGGAATACGAACGCTGGCAACGGGCGGTTCAACTCAGCGTCGGCTGGGCCCGCCCGGCCACGGGTTGACGTCCTCAACCAGGCGGTCAGTGCGTTGTACTGCGGCGTTGCAGGAACACCGTCAAGGTGAACAGGAGCACGCCCGCTACGGCGAGGAGGGCGCCGATCATGGCGGGGGCGGTGTAGCCCAGGCCTGCGGCGATGACGAGGCCGCCCAGCCAGGCGCCTGCGGCGTTGGCGATGTTGAGGGCGGCGTGGTTGAGGGTGGCGGCGAGGGTTTGGGCGTCGGCGGCTACGTCCATGAGGCGGGTTTGGAGGCCGGGGGCCAGGGCGGCGCCGGAGGCTCCCACGAGGAACGCGCCGATCGAGGCGGTGATGGGGTTGTGGGCGGCCAGGACGAAGCCTGCCAGGATCACCACCATCGCGATCATGGCTACGAAGATCGAACGGTCGACGCCGCGGTCCGCGAGGATGCCGCCGCCGATATTGCCCACGATCATGCCGAGGCCGAACAGGGCCAACACGATCGGGACCGCGCCCAACGGCATACCGGCGACGTCGGTCATGGTGGTGGCGATGTAGGTGTACACGGCGAACATGCCGCCGAAGCCGATCGCGCCCACGGCCAGGGTGAGCAGTACCTGCGGGCGTCGCAGGGCGCCGAGTTCGGTCATCGGGTTGGTGAGTTTCATGCCGGTCAGAGCGGGGACGTAGCGCCACAGGGCGGCCACGGTCGCCATGCCGATCACGGCGACGACCACGTAGGCGTCACGCCAGCCGAAGTGTTGGCCGAGCCAGGTCGCGCCGGGAACGCCGATCACGTTGGCGACGCTGAGCCCGAGCATCACCGCGGCTACCGCCTTGGCTCGCTGTCCGACGGGAGCGAGCGTGGCGGCGGCCAGGGAGGCGACGCCGAAGTACGCGCCGTGCGGCAGGCCGGAGACGAAACGGGCGAGCACGAGCGTGCCGAAGGTCGGCGCGAGCACGGTGCCGATATTGCCGACGGTGAACGCCATCATCAACACGATCAGCAGTTTCTTGCGCGCCACTCGCGCACACAACGCGGCGATCAGCGGCGCGCCGACGACAACCCCCAGCGCGTAGGCCGACACGGCGTGCCCGGCGGACGGCTCGGAGATCTCGAAGGCCCGCGCGATATCGGGCAGCAACCCCATGGTCACGAACTCGGTGGTCCCGATCCCGAACCCACCCAGCGCCAACGCGAGCATCGCCGGGACGTGCCAGTTGGTACGTGGCTCGTCGAGACGTTCAGGGGCGGCGATGGAAGTAGGCACGCTTCCATGCAACGACGATCCGTACCTATTCGCTACCCGAGACCAGCGTGAGTTGGCCCACCGTGGACTGACCGGCCGGGTACAGGCACAAAAAAGCGCTCGCATCGGATTCGATGCGAGCGCCTTTCACGGCCGTGCAGGTCCATAGTTACGGACCGGGACTCACTTCAGAGCGCGAGCCAGGTTCACATCGAGCGCACCGAGGAACTCCTCGGTGCTCAAGTAACCCTGGTCCCCGCCCACGAGCGCAGCGAGGTCCTTCGTCATCTGACCGCCCTCGACGGTCTTGATGACCACATCCTCGAGCGCCTGGGCGAAGCCGATCACCTCGGGGGTGTTGTCCAGCTTGCCGCGGTGCTCGAGCCCACGCGTCCACGCGAAGATCGACGCGATCGGGTTGGTCGAGGTGGGCTTGCCCTGCTGGTGCTGACGGAAGTGCCGGGTGACGGTGCCGTGTGCGGCCTCCGCTTCACAGGTACGGCCGTCGGGCGTGAGCAGCACCGAGGTCATCAGGCCCAGCGAGCCGAAGCCCTGCGCCACGGTGTCGGAC
Source organism: Nocardia sp. NPDC058640 (assembly GCF_042716995.1). NCBI lineage: Bacteria > Bacillati > Actinomycetota > Actinomycetes > Mycobacteriales > Nocardiaceae > Nocardia > Nocardia sp. NPDC058640. The sequence goes on along the minus strand of NZ_JBHXRG010000022.1, from coordinate 48,487 downwards.
TGCACGTCGCCGTCGTAGTTCTTGCAGGCCCAGACGTAGCCGCCCTCCCATTTCATGGAGGAGGCGACCATGTCGTCGATGAGGCGGTGCTCGTAGGTCAGGCCCGCCGCGTCGAACTCGGCCTTGAACTCGGCGTCGAAGACTTCCTCGAAGGTGTCTTTGAACATGCCGTCGTAGGCCTTGAGGATGGTGTTCTTCGTGGAGAGGTACACCGGGTAGTTCTGCTGCAGGCCGTAGTTGAACGAGGCCCGCGCGAAGTCCTCGATGGACTTCTTGAAGTTGTACATACCCATGACGACGCCGCCGTCTTCGGGCATCTTCACGACCTCGTGCACGATCGGCTCGCTGCCGTCTTCGGGCGTGAAGGTCAGCGTGACGGTGCCCGCCTCGTAGACCTTGAAGTCGGTGGCGCGGTACTGGTCGCCGAACGCGTGGCGGCCGATGATGATCGGCTTGGTCCAGCCGGGCACCAGGCGGGGCACGTTGGAGATGATGATCGGCGCGCGGAAGATGGTGCCACCCAGAATGTTTCGGATGGTGCCGTTGGGCGAGCGCCACATCTTCTTGAGGCCGAACTCCTCCACCCGCGCTTCGTCGGGGGTGATGGTGGCGCACTTGACGCCCACGCCGTACTTCTTGATGGCGTTGGCCGCGTCGATCGTGACCTGGTCATCTGTCTTGTCGCGGTACTCGATACCGAGGTCGTAGTACTCGAGGTTCACGTCGAGATAGGGATGGATCAGCTTGTCCTTGATGAACTGCCAGATGATCCGGGTCATCTCGTCGCCGTCGAGCTCTACAACGGTGCCTTCAACCTTGATCTTGGACATGGATCTTCGTGTCCTCCTCGGTGGGTGCCCTTTTATTGCACGGCCAGGCGAACACGCTTGTGAGCGGACCCCAGCTATTCCAACAAACCGTATATGCCGCGCGTTGGTCGCGTGACATCGTTATGCAAACTCTTGGTGCAAACATGACGAGCGTACTGCTACCGGTCACCTCACCGCGAGGGGAGGGCGAACTGTGCGATACGCGCGCGAGGCACCCGGCCATACCTCGTTTCCCCCTGCTGGGCATCCAGCTTACCCATCGGTCGTCGCGACCCGCCCGCGCTCCCCGCGCACCGGCCACCAACGACACGCCAGCGCCTGCCACACCGCCACCGCAGTGATCTTCGGCGGGAAATGCGGGGGAAGTTTCCGCGTGCGTGCGATGTCCGGTTAACATGACGGCAAGGTCATGAGTGCCAGCGTCAAGCCCCGGCTCGCTGGTCGGCAACCCTCCAGCTGCGGTGGGGTGCTCCGGGTGATGACCGGGCTCTCGAAAGTCGAGAGCAAGCGCGCGTTGCAGGAGGCCCCCCATGTGTTGTTGTCCGACGATCCGACCCAGTTGACGAGATCCCCGGCGAACACCCACTGGAGCACGACATGACCGACACCTCCCTGCCCGAGAACTGGTCGTTCGAGACCAAGCAGATCCACTCCGGCCAGTCCCCCGACGCGAGCACCAACGCGCGGGCGCTGCCGATCTACCAGACCACCTCGTACACGTTCCGCGACACCGATCACGCGGCGGCGCTGTTCGGTCTGGCCGAACCGGGCAACATCTACACCCGGATCATGAACCCCACCCAGGACGCGGTGGAGCAGCGGGTGGCCGCGCTGGAAGGTGGCGTCGCGGCGCTGCTGGTGGCGTCGGGCCAGGCCGCGGAGACGTACGCGATCCTGAACCTGGCAAGCGCGGGCGACCACATCGTGTCCAGCCCGCATCTCTACGGCGGCACGTACAACCTGTTCCACTACTCGCTGCCCAAGCTGGGCATCACGGTCTCGTTCGTCGAGGACCCCGATGACCTGACGCAGTGGCAGGCGGCCGTGCGGCCCAACACCAAAGCGTTCTACGGCGAGACCATCGCCAACCCCAGCAGCGCGGTGCTCGACATTCCCGGCATCGCCGGTGTCGCGCACGACAACGGCGTTCCGCTGATCGTCGACAACACCGTCGCCACCCCGTACCTGATCCAGCCGCTTCAGCACGGCGCCGACATCGTCGTGCACTCCGCGACGAAGTACCTAGGTGGACACGGTGCGGCCGTGGCGGGCGTGATCGTGGACGGTGGCACCTTCGACTGGACCGTGCGCGATGCCGACGGCAACTCGCGCTTCCCCGGCTTCACCGAGGCCGATCCGAGCTACCACGGTGCGGTGTTCGCCGATCTGGGCGCGCCCGCGTTCGCGTTGAAGGCGCGCGTGCAGTTGCTGCGCGATCTGGGCGCGGCGGTGTCGCCGTTCAACGCGTTCCTCATCGCGCAGGGCATCGAGACGCTGAGTTTGCGGGTGGAACGGCATGTCAGCAATGCCGAAGCCGTGGCGAAGTTCGTCGCCCAGCAGCCGGGTGTGGACGCCGTGCATTACGCCGGTCTCGAGTCCTCGCCCTGGTACGCGCGGGCCAAGCAGTTGGCACCCAAGGGCGCGGGTGCGATCGTGGCGTTCGAGCTGGCGGGCGGTGTCGATGCGGGCAAGAAGTTCGTCGACGCGCTCAGCCTGCACAGCCATGTGGCTAACATCGGAGATGTGCGTTCTCTGGTGATCCACCCGGCGTCGACCACGCACTCGCAGTTGACGCCCGACGAGCAGTTGGCGGCCGGCGTCACCCCCGGCTTGGTCCGGCTCGCGGTGGGCATCGAGGGTATCGACGACATTCTGGCCGACCTGCGGGTCGGGTTCGCGGCGGCGACGACGTGACTGTGAGCACCGAATCGCCGATCGCCGCGCCCGGAACCGGAGTGGACCTGCTGCCACCGCCGGACGGGCGAGTCGGCGTGGTCGCCATCGGAGACGTGACGCTGGAGAACGGCGCCGTGATCCCCGATGCGCGGCTGGCGGTGCAGCGCTGGGGGCAGCTGTCGCCCGCGCTGGACAATGTGGTGCTCGTGGAACACGCGCTCACCGGCGACTCGCATGTCGTCGGTGGGCCCGACGGGGCACCCGGCTGGTGGGAGGGCATGGTCGGGCCCGGCGCGCCGATCGACACCGACCAGTGGTGCGTGATCGCCACCAACGTGCTGGGCGGCTGCAAGGGCAGCACCGGCCCGTCCTCACTGGCGCCCGACGGAAAGCCTTGGGGCGCACGGTTTCCCGCGTTGAACATCCGCGATCAGGTGCGCGCCGAGATGCAGTTGTTCGATGCGCTGGGGATCGAGCGCCTCGGCGCAGTGGTCGGCGGTTCGATGGGCGGCATGCGGGTGCTCGAGTGGATCGTCGGTGCGCCCGAACGGGTTTCGGCGGCGCTCATCCTGGCCGTGGGCGCGCGTGCGACCGCGGATCAGATCGGCACCCAGACCACCCAGATGGCCGTGATCACCGCCGACCCGGATTGGCAGGGCGGCAACTATCACGGCACCGGCCGCGCGCCGATGACCGGGATGGGGCTGGCTCGCCGCATCGCGCACCTGACCTACCGCACCGACGGCGAACTCGATCACCGGTTCACCAATCGCGCCCAGGGCGACGAGGATCCGTGGACCGGCGGCCGTTACGCGGTGCAGAGCTACCTCGAGCATCAGGCCGAAAAGCTGTGTCAGCGTTTCGATCCGGCGACGTATGTGCTGCTCAGTGAAGCGATGAACCGACACGATGTGGGTCGTGGCCGCGGCGGTGTCGCTGCCGCGCTCGCCTCGACTCCGGTGCCCTGTGTGGTCGGCGGGGTCGACTCGGATCGCCTGTACCCGTTGAACACTCAGGCCGAGCTGGCCGAAGGTCTGCCCGGCTGTGCGGGTTTGGAGATCGTGCATTCGCGCGACGGGCACGACGGGTTCCTCACCGAGGCGGCCGCGGTGTCGAAGTTGCTCACCGAGACGATGCGGTTGGCGCGGGAGAACCGCTGAGTTTCACGACCCGGTCAGCAGGGTGACGATCGAGCGGACATATTCCTGAAGTCGTTCGCGCGGATACTGTTCCGGGTCGTTGACGGCCAGTCGACCCAGCATTTCCGCGACGGTGAGCACCGAGTTCGCCAGCAGTTCGGCGTCCATGTCCGACCAGCGCGGTGACAGCGAAACACCCATGCGGACAAGCGCTTCCGCGCGTTCCAAGATGTCGGTGCGCGCAGCACGAAGGGCCGCACGGTATTCGTCGGGCGCGCTCGCGGGCGTTGCGAGAATCAGGCGCCAGCGCGTCGGATTCGCCAGTGCCACACCGACGAACGCTTCCACCGTCGACGACGCGGCGGTCACCGGGTCGGCGCCGAGCAGGTCTTCGGGCAGCGTGTCGGCGATCTGCTCCAGCCCGCGCTCGCGTTCGCGTTCCAGCAGCGCTTCCACCAGTTCGGCGCGCGTGGAGAACACCGTGTACAGCACCGGTTTTCCGACGCCGGCCTCCTGCGCGACGGCTTCCATGCTCAGCTCGTGCAGTTCCATGCGACCCAGCACGGTGAACGCGGCGTCGAGCAGTTGCGCACGGCGTTCCTGCGGCGGCAGACGCGGGGCATAGCGGCGTCGCGGTCGTTGATCCTGCGTCGCGGTCACGCGCCCACCTGCCTTTCCTCCCCTGGACGATACCCCGCGGCCGATCCGCTCCCACAAATCCTACGCAACCGTTGTATTCAACTCGCACCATTGCTACGGTGGTGTTGTATTCACTTGCAAAGGAGCACGTGCCATGGCATTCGATGCGTCTACCCTGCGCCGCGACGACTACGGGTTCTTCGGGCCCGACTCCCCCAGCTGGAAGGTGTGGGCGTCGCCGACCGCGCTGATCGGCTTCCAGCGCGCGGTCACCCTCGAACACTTCGACCCCTTCCTGACCGCCGCGGTCGCCGATTCACAGGGCATCTACGACAACCCCGCCACCCGACTGGACCACACGCTGGCCTACTTCGTGCTGGTCGCGCTGGGCGACGGCCGCACCGCCATCCAGGCCGCCGAACACCTGATGCAGGTGCACGCGCCGATGACGGGCATCGAACCGATCAGCGGCAAGCGGTACAGCGCCAACAGCCCCGAAACCCAGCTGTGGATCCACCTCACGGGATGGCATTCGGTGCTCAAGGCCTACGAGATGTACGGGCCCGGTCGGCTCAGTCCCGAGCAGGAGGATCGGTACTGGGCCGAGTGCGCGATCGCGGCCGAGCTGCAGACCTGCAAGCCGTCGGAGGTGCCGCGCAATCGCGAGGGCGTGCAGGCCTATTTCGAACGCGTTCGGCCGCGGTTGTGCGTGACCGAGCGGGCGGTGCAGGCCATGCATTACCTGCTGTGGACGCCGCCGAGTAAGGGGTGGAAGTTCGCGCTCGGTGGTCGGCTGCTGTCGTTGGCGACGATTCCCACGCTGCCGATGTGGATGCGCAAGCTCGGGCGGTTCAACCTGCCGCGCATTGTCGATGTGGGAGTGCGTATTCCGGCGAAGGTGATCGCGTGGGTGGCCGCCCGCCGCGACAACTGGGTACTGATCCATGCCGCGCCGTTCATCGCGCCGATGACGGGTCAGATCTTCGCGTCGCACGCGTATTCCGCTGCGCCTCAGCAGCTTTCGACAATCACCCCGCGCGAGGCCCGCGAGCTCTATGGCAGTCAGGGCTCCCGCAGTCTCTGGGCCTCCGAAACCGCTTGAATGACACCGCGATCGAGGGTGTGGGACCGGTCGCGTCAATGACGCCGCGGCCGGTCTTCCTCAGTTGACGCCGAGCGTGTTGATGGTGACCGCCAGGAAAACGATGGCACTGCCCAACGCGGTCAACGCGGCCACATCGAACGGGCGACTGCGCACCGCGAGCAACCCCACCTGCACGGTCGGCAGACACAACCGGAACGCCGCGGCCACCAGTGCGGCGCTGCCGAAGATCAGCGCGCCACGCCGCCAGCGATCCCACGCCACGAACCCGACCGCGATCACGATCAGCGCGGTCACCACGGTCATCGGCAGGTGACTGCGCAGGTACTGCTCCCCCGCACTCAACCGCGCGACCCGATGCTTGCCGGTCGTGTGCTTGTCGGTCGAGTCCGCCTTGTTCACGCCCCTGATTGTTCCAGTGTTCTGGAAAAGTGGCACACAGGGGCTGCGCGCGCGCTCGATCGTCAACGGTCAGTACCCTGCTCCGAGTGTTCAATGTGATGTTCCATCAGCCGGTTATTCCGCCGAACACCGGCAATGCGATCCGGCTCGTCGCGGGCACCGGGTGTGCGCTGCACCTGATCGAGCCGCTGGGCTTCGACCTGTCGGAGTCGAAACTGCGCCGGGCGGGCCTGGACTACCACGACCTCGCCTCGGTGACCGTCCATCCGGATCTGGAGACGGCGTGGGCCGCGATCGGGCCGCAGCGGGTGTTCGCGTTCACCACCCAGGCGACCACGCGCTACACCGATGTGGCCTACCAGCCCGGCGACGTCCTGTTGTTCGGCACCGAGCCCACCGGCCTGCCCGCGGAGGTGCTCAGCGATTCCCACATCACCGACCAGGTGCGCGTGCCCATGCTGTCGGGGCGACGGTCGATGAACCTGTCGAACACTGCGGCGGTCGCGGTGTACGAGGCGTGGCGGCAGCTGGGCTTTCCCGGCGGGATCTGACTGCGCTTCGGCTCGCCCGTCGGCCGCTGAGTGCCGAATGCGACGCCGTGGTGTCGGCAGGTCACTGCTAGGCGGCGTCGGGGCCCATCCAGCGCCACAGGGCGTAGCCGACCGTCAGCGAGATCACGCAGCCGATGACGGTGTCCAGGAGTCTTTCGACGAGCACGCCTGCGGTCATGGTGGCGCCGAGGCCGGTGAACACCGCGACCAGTGGCGTCATGACCATCGCGTAGGCGGTGTAGTTGGCGGCGCGCAGGTAGGGGCGCGACGCGGCGATCGCGCCGATGACCGCGATCATCACCCAGATCGGGATCGACGCCAGGAACAGGCCGCCCAGCAGCACACCCAGTGCGGTGCCGAGGCCGCGTTGGAGGCTGTGGGTGAGCGCGGAGGTGTGGTCGCGCTGGACCACGAGGGCCACGGTCAGCACGATCCAGTACGAATGCGTGCCGTGCAATTGGTGGGCGATCAGTTCGGCGACGATCATGCTGCTGATCAGGCGAGCCGGATAGTGCCAGCCCGCAACGGTTTTCAGGCGTGCTGCCCACTGGCGCAGGTCGTCGGCCAACGGCACGGAGGGTGCGACGGCGGCGGCCTGCTTGCCGAGCAGGTGGTAGGTCACGGCGAAAGTGAGCATCGTCAGAATCGCCGCGCCGAGTCCGCCGAGCACGGAATATGTTGCCAACGAACGGGTTTCGATGTGCAGGCCAAGGGACGCGCCGATGATCATGAACACGATCGCGAGGGTGGTGACCTTGGCCGCGCTGCCCCGAATCCCACCCAGCACCACGGCCATCGACGCCACCGCCACGATCACCACCGAACTCGCGAACGCGCCGAGCCCGGCCGACCACGCGCCGATCAACATGCCGAAGAAACCGACGACCAAGGTGTTGAGCAGGTCGATGACGCGACGACGCGCGGAACCCGCCTGCCCGCTGCTCGACATCAGCAGCGCACCCAGCGCCGCCGTCATGCCCGCACCCAGATTGCCCGCCAGTTCCCCGATCGCCACCGGCAGCGCGACCGACAATCCCGCCGCGAGCAGCCGCAGCGTGTCGACCTCCACGGTCTTCCAACGCGCGACCTCCGACAACGCGTCGCGACTGCCCGCCACACCGCGACGCACCACGATCCGCCACGGGCGCCGGGGCTGCTGCTCGGTCACGGCGGCGGCCTCCTCAGTCGATGTCGAAACGTTTGAACCGCGAGGTGGCGCCCGCGGTCAGCCGGACGGCGGACTTGGCGACGCCGAAATGGTCCGCCAGCAATTCGATCGCGGCCTTGTTGGCCTTGCCTTCGACGGCGGGGGCTCGGACGTAGAGGGTGAGGGTGCCGTCGGCGGCGGTTTCGACCAGGGGGCCTTTACGGCTGTTCGGTTTGATCGTCGCCCGCACTGTGGGCACCGGAGGTCTCCTTCCCGGCCTCGCGAGTGGGGGCTGAGGGTGAGGTTGCCGCGGCGGGCCCAGCCGTCGCCGGTTCAGCGGTCGCGGATGCGGTGGTCGCCGGGGTTGTGGCTGCTGGCGTAGTCGTTCTGGCGCGTCGACCGCGCAGGAAACGCAGTGCGGCATAGAGCAATCCGCCGATCACGGCGAGGAAGCCCAACCACGGCACAGCCTTACCGGCGAAGACGACCGCGTCGTGCAACCAGTCCACCAACGAGTTCCAGCCGGAGACGATGCCGTCCCAGAAGTTGTCCGGGTCGCCGGGCGCGTGCTTGTCGTCGGCGGTCAGGGTGATGGTCAATGTCGACAAGGCGACCTGGTCGTCGAGGCTGCGTTTCTGCGCGGTGAGGCTGTCGAGTTCGCCCTGCCTGCTCGACAACGCCTCCTCGGCGGCGATCAGATCGGCGGTGTTGGTCGCGCCGGTGATCAGCGCTTTGAGCCGGTCGACGGACGCCTGCAGGGCGCGGATGCGGGCGTCGAGGTCTTGCCACTGCATGGTGACGTCATCGCGGTTGGTGCTTACGCGGGTGACCGTGCCCACGCCGCCGAGGCCGGTGATGAAGGCATCGGTGGAGTCCGCGGGCACGCGCACGCTGAGTACCGCGCGGGCGGTTCGCTTGTCGGTGCCAGGTTGTTCGGTGCGGCTGTCGATGCGGCCGTTCACGGCGCGGACCTGGTCGGTGACGGTCGCGGCGGCGGCGATCGGATCGCCGGCGGTGACATCGACCGAGCCGGTGATCACCTCTTTGCGGTTCGATTGGTCGGGTGCCGGGCTGTCCTTCTGCGGCGCGCCTTCCCGAAATCCGGGCGCTATCGCGGGAGCCGGCCCGCCCATGACAGTGGGCGCTGACGCCCGACCAGCCTGGTCCGCACTTTCGTCCCCGCCACACCCGGCCAGCAACAGCAGGCCGAGCAACGCGATCATCACCACCGCAATCTTGCGCATGTTCGCAGCGTAATGCGTTGAACGGCCCGCGTGCACCGTGCGAGGAACTCAGCGGAAGTCGCGGGACCGGGCGACGATGGTCAGATCGAGATGTTCGAGATGATCGGCCACCAGACTCGCCGCACCCTCGGCATTCTGGATGCGCCCACGGATGAGCAGCGCGGTAGCGCTCTGCGCGAGGCGCCGGTAGCGAGCCCACAGCCCCACCGAGCACACGACGTTGACCATGCCGGTTTCGTCTTCGAGATTGAGGAAGGTCACGCCCGCGGCGGTGGCGGGACGCTGACGGTGCGTGACCGCGCCCGCCACCAGGATGCGGGCGCCGTCTTCGACCAGCAGCAGGTCACAGGCGGGGACCACGCCGAGCGAATTCAGGTGGGCGCGAAGGAATTCGGTGGGATAGGAGTCGGGTGAGATGCCGGTGGCCCACACGTCGGCGGCGGCGAGTTCCAGTGCGCTCATGCCGGGCAGAGAAGGGGCGACGGTCGCCGGGCCGGTGCCGGGCAGGCGGTCGGGGCGCTCCACGGCCGCCGCACCCGCTGCCCACAATGCCGCCCTGCGCACGCTGCTACCACGCGAATCACGCGGTTCGGCATCGACCAGCACGTCGAGCGCCCCTGCGGTCGCCAGCGATTCCGATTGCGCGACAGACAGTTCCACGCGACCGGTGAGATCGAGCATCGAACCGAAAGGTCCGCGTTCGGCACGAACGGCCACGATGCGCTCGGCGAGATCGGTGCCGACGTGACGCACCCCGGACAACCCGAGGCGGATCTCCGTACCCGCGTTCTCCAAGGTGGGTTCGGCGCGGCTGGCGTTGATATCGGGCCCGTGCACCCGCACCCCATGCCGTCGAGCGTCGGCCACCAGCGACTGCGGCGAGTAGAAACCCATCGGCTGCGCACGCAACAACCCCGCACAGAACGCCGCTGGATGGTGCAGCTTGAACCACGACGAATAGAACACGATCGACGCGAAACTCTGCGAATGGCTTTCCGGGAACCCGAAATTGGCGAAGGCATACAGTTTTTCGTAGATCCGGTCGGCGACCTCGTCGGTGATCCCGTGCAGCTCCCGCATGCCCTCGTAGAACCGCGCCTTCAACCTGGCCATCTTCTCCGGCGACCGCTTCGACCCCATCGCCCGCCGCAACTGATCCGCCTCGGCCGCACTGAACCCGGCCACATCGACCGCCATCTGCATCAACTGTTCCTGGAACAGCGGAATCCCCAGCGTGCGTTCCAGCGACCGTTTCAGCGACGGATGGTCGAAAACCACCGGCTCCTTGCCATTTCGCCTGCGGATATAGGGGTGCACCGAGCCGCCTTGGATCGGTCCGGGCCGGATCAACGCCACCTCCACGACCAGGTCGTAGAAGTTGCGCGGCTTGAGCCGTGGCAGCGTCGCCATCTGCGCACGCGACTCCACCTGGAACACCCCGATCGAGTCCGCGCGCTGCAACATCTCGTAGACGCCCGCCTCGGTGAGATCGAGGGCGTGCAGTTCCACCGTCTCGCCTTTGTGCTCGCGCACCAGGTCGATCATGTAGTGCAGCGCCGAGAGCATGCCGAGGCCGAGCAGGTCGAATTTCACCAAACCTACTGCGGCGCAGTCATCTTTGTCCCACTGCAGCACGCTGCGTCCAGCCATCCGCGCCCACTCCACCGGGCACACGTCGGCGATCGGCCGATCACAGATCACCATGCCGCCGGAGTGAATGCCCAAATGTCTTGGGAGACCGTCTAGTTCGCCTGCCAGTTCGAGCACGGCCTCCGGGATATCGGTGCCCGTCTCGCCGGCCACCCCCGACCAGCGACTCACCTGCTTACTCCACGCGTCCTGCTGCCCCGGCGAAAAGCCGAGCGCCCGTGCGGCATCGCGCACCGAGGACTTCCCGCGATAGGTGATCACGTTCGCCACCTGCGCGGCATAGTCGCGGCCGTACTTGGCGTAGACGTGCTGGATGGCCTCCTCGCGACGGTCGGATTCGATATCGACATCGATGTCGGGCGGCCCGTCACGTTCGGGCGAGAGGAACCGTTCGAACAGCAGCTGGTTGCCCACCGGGTCCACATTGGTGATGCCGATGGCGTAGCAGACCGCGGAGTTGGCGGCCGAACCCCGGCCCTGGCACAGGATGTCGCTGCGCTTACAGAACTCGACGATGTCGTGCACGACCAGGAAGTAGCCGGGGAACTTCAGCTCCTCGATCACCGCCAGTTCGTGGTCGATCTGCTGGTACGCCTTGGCATTTCGTTCCGGCGGACCGTACCGTCGCGCGGCGCCCTCGTAGGCCAGGTGACGCAGCCAGGAGTTCTCGTCGTGGCCGGTCGGCACGTCGAACGGGGGCAGTTGCGGGGCGATCAACCCCAGGTCGAACGCGCATTCGCGAGCCAGCGTCGCCGCGTTGGCCACCGCGTGCGGATACTGCGCGAACAGGTGCGCCATCTCCGCACCCGAACGCAGGTGCGCGCCACCGGTGGGCGCCAACCAGCCCGCCATCTCGTCGAGGCTGCTGCGGGCACGGATCGCGGCCACCGCCATCGCCCGACGACGCTGCGCCGGCGACGCGAAATGCGCACCGGTAGTGGCGAGTACGGGAACATCGAGCCGATCGGCCAGTGCCACCAGCAGCGCGTTGCGTTCGTCATCGGTGGCGATGCCGTGATGGGTGAGCTCCACACTCACCCGACTGTTCCCGAACCGCTCGATCAAATCCCGCAGTGCCGCTTCAGCTTTCGGTAATCGCAGGTCGTTGTTGTGCAGATCCTGTTCGAGTGCGGTGCGCACGTGACCTTTTCGACAGCCGGTGAGAATGTGCCAGTGCCCACCCGCCGCCGCGGCGAGCGTGTCCAGGTCATACCGCAACACCCCCTTCTCCCCCGCCGCCATATGCGCCGCCGCCATCTCCCGCGACAGCCGCCGGTACCCTTCCTGCCCCCGAGCGAGGATCAGTAGATGCGGGCCATTCGGATCGGGAGAACCCGTGCGCGGCAACGAGTCCGGTGCATTCGCGTGCCCTACCGGCCCGCCCACATCATCGCCAGCCGCCCGCGCCCGCCCGCGATCCCCGGCCGCGTACGCCTGTCCGTAGCCATCCGCCCCGATCACATCGTCGGCCGTGCCATCGACACTCGACACGGTTCCCCGGTCGCCCCTCGGAGCACCGACATCAGCTCTACCGGCACCCGGCGCGAAACGCACTCCGCCCCGCGGTGCAGAACGGCGCCGGACCGCATCCCCTCGGCCCGGCGCCGCCTTCGCATCGGTTCCCAGTGACAGTTCGGCACCGAAAACCGTTGGCATTCCCCATTCCCTGGCCGCCTCGGCGAACCGGACGGTCCCATAGAACCCGTTGTGGTCGGTGAGCGCCAGCGCCTCCAGACCCAGCCGCACCGCCTCCTCCACCAGCTCCTCCGGCTGACTCGCGCCGTCGAGGAAGCTGTAGGCGGAGTGGGCGTGCAATTCCGCGTAGGGCACGGTCGCGGACGGCCGGTCGAGCTGCGCGGCACGGTACTCGCCGCGTTTGCGCGACCAGGCCGGACTGTCGCCGCCGTCGCCGGGGTGCATGTCCTCCGCGGGCCTGCCGCTCGGTTTGCCCGACAGCACCCGCTCCAGCTCCGACCAGGTCGGCGGCCCGTTGCTCCAGCCCATGCACCCACTCCTCTCACGACCCCCGCATCACCGCACCCCATTCCTGTTGCCGCACAACTCAATTCGCGGGCAAACGCTCCATCGACCGCGTTTCCAGCGCGGCCTCCACATGACCCAGACCCGAACGGATCACCGCGCCGTAGGCATCGTTGGCGAGCACGTCCAAGTGCCCGCGCGCGATCGCCAACTGCATCTGCGCCATCTCGAAGTCACCCACGCGACGGTGACTGTCGGCCAGGTTCAGATACAGCGAGGGCAGGAACCCGCGCAGCCCCTCATCCAACGGAATGCCCGGCCCGAACACCGCGGCCAGCGCCCGCTGATCCCACAGCAACGCACTCTCGGGCAGTTCCTGCACATCCGCGAGGTGGTGCGCCACCACGCAGCGATACAACGGGTTGCCGCCTTCCCCTATCTCACTCCAGAGCCTGGTCAGCGCCGCGCGCGCGGCGTCAGGGTTGTTACCGCCGAGCCGCACCGCGGCATAGATGTCCGCCATCCGATCGTCCGCCATGTGCACAAGTATCGCACATACGTTCGAACAAAGGCGAGAGGCATTCGAACATATTTTCGAGTTTCTCGAAGAGCTGGCCCGCGAACTTACTTGAGAGTAAGTTCGTAGCCAACGAACCAAGGAGCAGTGAGATGCCACAGGGATCCCCGGGTGAACAGGGCCGCAAACGGCGGCGCGACCTCACCGGCAGGCACGTCGTGATCACCGGTGCGTCGTCCGGGATCGGCCGGGCCGCCGCGCTCGCGGTCGCCGACAAGGGCGCGGTGGTGTTCCTGCTCGCGCGCCGCGGCGACGAACTGGCCGCGGTGGTCACCGAGATCCTCGACGCGGGCGGTCAGGCCTACGGCTACCAGTGCGACGTCACCGACTCAGAATCCGTGGACGCCACGGTCAAAACGATCCTCGACCAGCACGGTCACGTCGACATGCTGGTCAACAACGCGGGCCGGTCCATCCGCCGCGCCATCCACCGCTCCACCGACCGCCTGCACGACTTCGAACGCACCATGGCGGTCAACTACTTCGGCGCCCTGCGCATGACCCTGGCGTTACTGCCGCAGATGCGCGAACGCGGCTTCGGCCACATCGTCAACATCTCCAGCGCCGGCGTCCAGGTAGCCACCCCACGCTTCGCCGCCTACCTGGCCAGCAAGGCCGCCCTGGACAAGTTCACCGAGGTCGCCTCGGTCGAAACCCTCGCTGACGGAGTAACTTTCACCACCATCCACATGCCCCTGGTCCGCACCCCGATGATCGCCCCCAGCGGCGACCAAGGCCCCTCCGAATCCCCGGAATGGGCCGCGGGCACCATCGTGCGAGCCCTGTCCGAACGCCCCAAACGCATCGACGTCCCCCTGGGCACCATCGCCGAATACGGCGGCATCCTCACCCCCAAACTCCGCGACCGCATCATGCACCGCTACTACCGGGCCCTACCCGATTCCCCCGCAGCCAAAGGCGAATCGGTCGACCCCGTCGACCCACCAACCCCCACCATCCCCGAACAACCCTCCACCGCCCGCAAAGTCACCGGCACCGCCCTACGCCGCGCAGCCCGCTGGGTCCCCGGCACCCACTGGTAACCCGGCGTAATCGACCAATCCGCACCGGTTCCACCCGATTTCCGGCCTGAACACCTACGAAGTGGGCGATTACGCCAGTCGATGACACGGTCGCACCGGCGTGATCACGCAATCGGGCTCTTCTGAATCAGTTTTCTGACTGGAAGGGCGCGAAGTGCGTGATTTCGCCGGTCAGAGGTCGGGGGGAAGTTGTTCTATCGCAGCGGGTTCCAAGTAGGTGGCCGGTTTGGGGGCGGCGGCGCAGCTGGCTTGGCGGGGGACGGCGGGGATGGTGCGGGCGGTGACGTGCCAGCGGCGGCCGTCGCGATGGGTGACGACGGCGGCGCCTGCCAGGGTCGGGTCGTGGGTGGGTGCGGGGTCGGGGTGGACGGTGAGGTCGGTGGCGGTGGCCGGGATCTGTTCGCGCACAGCCACTTCGGCCAGTTGGGAGATCGGGGGGTAGCAGCTGCGGCCGCGCAGGCCGGTCATCGCGACCTCGCCGGCGTCGGCGGCTTCGAGCAGTGCCCGCGCGCCGGGGACGTCGACACGGCCGTAGGTCAGGCCCGACGGGAGCAGTACGACCGCGGGTGCGAAACGGTGGCCGCCGGTGTGGGAGGCCTCCCAGACGCGGTCGGGGTAGTCCGCGGCCAGGGCGGCGGCGATCGGGCGGCCGAACAGGGCACAGCACTGGTCGCGTTTGCCGTGCGCGCAGACCAACACCACCGGATCATCCACGCGCACACCGATTTCCGGGGCGGGTCCGTCGACCAGGTGCAGGTCGATATCGAACAGCTGGCGCAGATCGGTGATCTCGAACCGCACACACCACGACCCCTCCGGTCGCGAACTGGCCAGCAACACCGTGCGGGTCCCGGTGAACTCGTTGCGCCCAGGACGACGGATCAACATCGGCCGAACCTTCGCCGCCGACGTACGCGCCGCCAGTTCCGCGGTGATCTCCGGCCCCAGCACCTGGTCACCGATCACATCACGCCCCCACGCCCCCGGCTGCTCGATACACAACCACCCGGTGACATGCGCCGCGGTCCCCGGCAGCGGAAGGTCCGCGGCGGCCGCCGAACACAGCATGCCCTCGAAGGGGTTCACGGTGCTCCTTTCGCGACCTGGCCGGGCGATCCGGGACAGGGGTCGTTTCACTCTAGAACCCGGGGGCGTCGGCCACGTCGACGCACACCCACGCATCCGCGATCGGCGGCGGGGCGGGTCACTCGTAGACGCCCTCGGCGTGCCATAGGGCGGACTCGTGGACGAGCAGGACCGCGCGGATTTCGGTGGGGTCGGCGTCGAGTTGGACTTGGACTCGTACGGCCAACACGGCGGGGTCGGGTGTGGACCACCAGCGTTCGGTGATCGGCCATGGGCCCGCCCAGCCGAGCAGGGCCCACTCCTTGCGGCCCCAGCGCAGGCGGGTGGGGGTGGCGGTGAACAGGCCGCGGTCGGTGATTTCTACTCCGGTGCCGTCGGCGGCGGTCAGGTGGACGATCGGGCGATGCAGGAGCAGCAGGGTGGGGGCGGGTTCGGGGAGGCGGCCGGGCCAGGGGTGGGTGGGGTCGGCGGCGGGGGTGAGTTCGTCGCCGAGGGCGATCATGGTGATGCGTTCGGCGGGGCCGCGGCCGCCGCTGAGCACGCCGATGCGGACCGCTTCACCGCCCAGCAGTCCTTGCACGCGGACCAGCGCGCGGCGGGCGCGTTCGTTTTCCTCGCCCTCGCCACCCCACAAACCCAGTTGCAGGGCACCCGCGGCGACCACCTCGACCGGTTCCAGCGTGAGCGCGACGATCGGTCCGGTGGGGCGGGCGCGGCGGGTGAGCCAGCCGTCGAGTTGCCAGCGGACGCGGTCGGCGGTGTCGGCGGGGGTGAGCGGGCGGGCGCAACGCCAGATCCGGGTCAGCTCCTCGCCGGTCTCGGTGCGCGCGGTCACGGCCAGGCGGGTGCAGGCCACGCCCGCCGCGGACAGGACCGTGTGCAGTCGGGTGGCAAGGTGCCTGCCCGCGAACGCGGCCGCGTCGACCCGGTCGATGGGTGGGTCGCAGGCCAGGTCGACGGTGAGTTCGGGGGCGGGGCGGCGCGCTGACGGGGGACGTTCGGGCAGGGCGCGGGCGGTGCGATGGGCGAGCACGGCGTCGGCGCCGAACCGGGACGCCACTTCGGCGGGCGACAGGCGCGCGAAATCACCGATGCGGCGCAATCCCAAGCGGCGCAACAGATCTACCAGGTCTTGTCGTTCGGGTGCGGCCAGGGTCGGTTCCACCGCGAGCTCCGCGATCGGGAGCGCGGCGAGGTAGCGCGCACCCTCCCCCGGCACCACGATGGCGCCGCGTCTGGCCGCGATCACCGCCGTGGACAGGGCATCGGCGATCCCGATCTGCGCCTCGGCACCCGCGGCGGCGACCGCATCGATCAACCGCACCACCGCGGCCTCCTCGGAACCGAAATACCGTGCGGCGCCGCGTGCTCCGAGCACGATCAAGCCCGGGCGCAACACCTCGACCCCCGGCACCGTCGCGTCCACGGCGCCGACGACCGGCTCGAACAACCGCGCATCTCGATCCGGATCATCTTCTACGACAACGAGTTCCGGGCAGAACCCCTGCGCATCGCGCCTGCGCATCCCGCGCCGCACTCCTTCGGCCCGCGCGATCGCCGAACATGCCACCACCGAACTGCCCCGCAACACCGCGATCGGCCGATCCGCCGACACCCCCGCCACCGCGGCCGCCGCCACCGCGGGCCAGTCCGGACACCACACCGCCAACACCCGATCAACGCGCGCCATCACGCCACCGAACGATCGAACTGAGCCAACCCAGGCTCATCGTGGCGAACCGGATAACGGGCCGACGGTCACGAGACCGCCTCGTGCAAGGCGGTGAGTTCGTTTGCGCGGGTGACGGTTTCGCGGGGCAGCCATTCGGTGCGGCCGACTTTGGCGCACAGGTCCATGCGGCCGTGGCGGGTCTGGCCCGCTTTGGCGCTGACGCGCACGTCGAGACAGACCGAACGCAGGCGGCCGCGACCGGGACCGAGACCCTGGTAGCCGGTGACGCGGGAGTCCAGGCGCAGGGTCGGGTTGACCCATTCGCCCGCCACGACCAGGGTGGCGCCGCGATTGCGGGCGCGCGCGGCCAGGACTCGGCAGCGAGCGGGCGGGACGACGAGGCCGCCCAGACCCAAGACCACCAGGTCGAGCCCGTCGAGCAGGACCGCGGCCACCTCGGCGGGGTCGGGGCCGGGGTCGGCGATCACGGCCAGCCGCGACAGTTCGGCACCCATCTCGGCGGCGGCCAGCAAACCGAGTCGAGGCAGGCCGACGACCGCGGCGTGGCCACCGTTTCCGGTGACCGCGGCGAGCAGACCGGTCAGCAGCGAATGCGCGCCGGTGTAGGCGACGACGGCACCTTTGGGCAGACCGCCGTCGGGCAGCAGGTCTGCCAGCGGTGGCGGAACCGGCAGCATATCGCGACGTAATTGCTGGTCACGCGGTGTATGACCGGTCGCGGACTCACCGCGTCCCGGTACCGCCGCCATGCGCGCGCGCAGCTGTTCGAGCGTGCGCTCCCGTGCGCCCCGGTCGGGCGACAACGCTTCCGAACCCATCAACACCACCTACTTCCACGATGGACCCGCGGGCGAGAAACCGCCCTGCGCCGGAACAGCAGCACCGTTCCAGCTATCGATCGTATTCGAATATACGTTCGATAGCGACCAGCGTGACACCCGCCCCCTCCCCGTGTCCACCGCGCAGCAGCGCGAAGATCCCGGCCAGTCAGCGCCATATTCGGCTACCCTCGCACCCGTGAACGAACGTGCTCGTCCCCATATCGGCCCCGACTACCTGGTCGCGGGCCGCTACCGCCTGCAGTCCAAGCTGGGCGGGGGTGGCATGGGTGCGGTCTGGCTGGCCACCGACCGGTTGCTGAACCGGGAAGTCGCGATCAAACAGGTGCTGTCCACCGCGGGCCTGAGCGCCGCGGAAGCCGAGCGGATTCGCAGCAGCATCGTGCACGAGGGCCGCGTGGCCGCCAAGCTGTCGCACACCCACGCCGTGGCCGTGCACGACGTGGTGATCGAGGCCGGCGAGCCCTGGCTGGTCATGGAGTACTTACCCTCGCGCAGCGTGGCCAAGGCGCTCGCGCTGGTCGACACGCTGCCCGCGGTCGAGGTCGCCCAGATCGGCGCGCAGGTGGCCGACGCGCTCGCCGCCGCGCACGCCGCGGGCATCGTGCACCGCGATATCAAGCCCGGCAACATCCTGGTCGCCGACCGCGGCAACAGTGTGGGCCTGGCCAAACTCAGCGACTTCGGCATCTCGCGCGGGGCAGGCGACACGCACGGTGACGAACCCGAGGGCATGATCACCGGCACTCCCGCCTACCTCCCGCCCGAGGTCGCGCGCGGCGCCACTCCCACCGAGGCCAGCGACGTGTTCTCCCTCGGCGCCACTCTCTACACCGCGTTGGAAGGTCAGCCGCCGTTCGGTTTCGACTCCGACGACAACGACGTCGTGGCCAAGGCCGCGATGGGCCGGATCATCCCGCCCACCCGCAGCGGCATCCTCACCCAGACCCTGCTGCACATGCTCGAGCCCGCACCCCAGCGCCGCCCGACCATGGCGCAGGCCCGCGACGAAATCCTCACCGCGGCCTTCGGGCCGGGAACCGGCGCCTACATCCTCGGTGTGCCCCTGCGCACCGAAGACGGCACCATTCCCGCCTGGTCCACCCGCAACTCCGCCAGCGGCCTGCGCAGCCCCAATGCTTCCCCCCTCCCGCGCCCGCACCGCGCCCCGATCGCCGCCACCGCCGCACCCCAACAGCAGCGCACCGGCAGCTTCATCGACAACCTGCCCAACGGCGCTCCCCTGGCCATCGGCGCGGGCGTGCTGATCGGCCTGGTGATCCTGATCGCGATCATCATCGCCGTGATGTAGAGCCGCACTCCACCGCGCGCCTCAGCCGCACCCGTGCGCCCGGTCCGCCGGACCGCGCGCCCAGAACTCACTCGATCCGTCGTCGGTGCGCCCATCTCGTCAGCGCGTTCCGATTGGACTGCTGTGTCTTGCGCAGCACATTCGACGCGTGTGTCTCCACGGTCTTCACCGAGATGAACAGGGATTCAGCGATCTCCCGATAGGTGTAACCGCGCGCCAGCAAACGCAGCACCTCCAGTTCACGCGGGGTGAGCGAGTCCAGTTCGGGATCCAGCGGCGGCTCGGGAACCGGTGAGCGTCCGGTGAACGAGTCGAGCACGAACCCCGCCAACCGTGGGCTGAACACCGCGTCCCCACCCGCGACCCGGCGGATACCGTCGGCCAGTTCGGCACCGGAAATCGTCTTGGTGACGTACCCGCGCGCGCCCGCCCGGATCACCGCGATCACGTCCTCGGCCGCGTCGGACACGCTCAACGCCAAACACACCGGCCCCGCCGCGATCCCCGCCAGCACCGCCACGCCACCGCCGTCGGGCATGTGCACATCCAGCAACACCACGTCCGGCTTCGCCGCATCGATCCCGGCCACCGCCTCGGCCACCGCCCCGGCCTCACCGACGACGTCCATGTCGGTTTCCCGGCTCAACTCCGCCCGCACCCCCGACCGAAAAACCGCGTGATCGTCGACCAGGAACACCCGCACACTCACTACCAGACTCCTCATTCGAACCGTGTCGATCGACCTGCTGTCATCGGTACCACATCGCGGAGTCGCAGCGTCGAGATCGACGCGGGTCCGGTGCGACCGCCCGCTCAGCGATCAGTCGGGTGATCCGGGGTCGGCACGTGATCCCCGAGGCGCAAGACAACGGTCGGCGCGTCGTCGGGAGTGTCAACTGCGGGGCGGTCCTCCCCCACCCCGGAACCGACACTCGCGTCCTGCTCCGATGTCGAGCCCTCCACAACCTCCCCCTTCCCGGATAGCGCTGCGTCATCTGCCATCTCATCGGGTTCGGAGGTCCCGGAATCGGTGCGCGGCATGACAATCCGCACCTCGGTCCCGCGCCCGACGGTCGAGTCGATCTCCGCCGTACCGCCACGGCGTTCGATTCTGGCGCGGATCGATTTCGCCAGCCCGCGCCGGTCGCCTGGCACCGCCGACACGTCGAAACCGGCACCGCGGTCGCGCACGAAAATGCTGACCTGGTGGGCCTCGGTTTCGGCGAACAGGTCGATCTCGGGGACGTCGGCGTGTTTGGCCGCGTTGACCAGTGCCTCGCGGGTGGCACCCAGCAGCGCGGTGAAGTGTTCTTTGGGCAGGCCCGCGCCGGTGTCGCCGGGGTCCATGGCGACATCGCCGACGGTGACCGGGGTGACCTTCACCCCGTGCTGGTCCTCCACCTCGCCGGCGATGGTGCGCAGCGCGGTGGACAGGCTGGACTGGGCGGGCGCGGTGTCGTCGAACAACCATTTGCGCAGTTCGCGTTCCTGGCTGCGGGCCAGGCGCAAAACCTCTTGTGGATCCTCGGCCTGCCGTTGGATCAGCGCGAGCGTCTGCAGCACCGAATCGTGCAGGTGGGAGGCGATCTCCTCGCGTTCCTCGTTGCGGATGCGGGCACTGCGCTCGGCATTGAGCGCGCGGACCATGCGCAACCACAGCGGCACCGTGAGCAACCCCGCACCGACCAGCGTGACCGCCACCGCGATCAGCGCCGACCCCAGCGAACTCAGATCGATCCTGGCCAGCACCACCACCCCGAGCCCGACCACGATCAACGTCGCCCCGGCCACGATGCGCGACCAGGTGACCACCGACGGTCTCGCGGGCAACCCGAACAGCGCACGCGGACCCGGCGCGGCGACATCGTATTCACGCCACACCAGCGCGGCACCCACCGCCACCACCACGATCGGCGCGATCACCCGCGCCGCGGTCCCCTGGAACAGCCAGCCGACCGCGACCGTGAGACCCAGCCCGAGCAACGCCAGCCCGATCGCCTGCCTGCGCTCGTCACCGGTCGGCTTCGCGGCGTCGGCCCCACCGGGAGTGAAGATCCACAGCAGCCCGTACGCGACCACGCCCGCCCCGACCAGCGCGGACAGCAGCACGAACGCCAACCGCACCTTGACCACGTCGATACCGAGGTGATCGGCCAGCCCACCCGCGACCCCACCGACCACTCGCCCACCGGTCCGACGGACGAGCCGGGGAGTCTCGGGCAGCGGCGTCCCCGTCGGCTCGGGGCCGGGGGCAGGCAGCATCGGCCGATAACCGCGCGGCACGCCGTAGCCCTGCGCAACACCGGGGTACTGCGCGTACCCCGGCGCGGACCGGTACTGCTGAGGCGGGAAGCTCCGTTGCGGCGGGAAGTTCTGCTGCGACGCCCCATCGGACACCGGCTCACCCCCGAACGCGAGCTCGACCAGACGCGCCGGACCACGCAGGCGATGCCCACCCGATCGCGGATCCGGCGACTGGTGGGCGGCGTTGTTCCCGGCGGCAGCGCTGCGCCCGGCAGGGGTGGCAGACCCCTTGGCAGCGGCGTGGACGGGAACGAACGGATCCATGCCCTCGATAGTGGCACGCGGGGCGCGGTACCGGCATCAGGAAAGTCCCTGATCTCGTCCCCGATGTCAGCGATCCGGCGCCGACCTGGTCGGCGAGCTGTCCGGTCCGGACAGGAATCAGCCCCTACCTGCGTGAATGTCGGATCCGGTATCGACAGGGATCGGGGTGGCCTGCGCCGGACCGGAAAACCCACGGCGGCGTCCCCAGCAGGGGTTTCAGCCGATTCCACGGTCTTTCGAAAGGTCGACCGCAGAAGATCTTTCTACGTTGATGGCAGGCCGAAATTGCGGCCGCCGCTTCAGGGGAGGAACACCGTGAACATCATCACCACAGTGCTCGGCGCCGCCACTATCGGACTGAGCACCCTCGCGATGACGCCGATCGCTTCGGCGACGCCGATGGCACCGCACGAGAGGACCTATCATGGGCCCGCCGGCTTCGAACTCACCATCGGCCACGCCGAGGAGTCCTACCGAATGGTGCCCCCGCTCAACGCCATGCCGACCAACCGGGAGGTATTCCTCGACAACACCGCCTACGTGACGGCCCCGATCGGGGCGACCGGCACACTCGAATCAGGGTACTTCGTCGCCTGCGCGGTAGACCTGACCCTGTCGGTCGGGCTCGACGGCGGCATCGACGTGCGCGCGGGAGCCACCGTCGGAACCGGCTCGTCCGGCCCCGACGCGTCCGCCGATATCGGTCCGTCGATCTCGGCCGGAATCAATCTGAACCTGTCGCTCTCGCCGGGCGAGATCAAGAAGATCGACGTCGGGTCCATGCCGCTCGGCGCGGGCACCACCTATCTGGTGAACCGTGACTTCCATCTGAAGGTGGGCAACTGCGGTGGACCGCTCAACGTCTACTCGTGGGCGACGGTCACCGCGAGCACCGGACAGGTGAGCGCGACGAACTCGATCTTCGGCGACACCATGTTCATGTGAGTCGAGCCGGGACCCGGTAACCCACCGGGTCCCGGCCGATCCGAATACGATGGCCCTCGGTCGTTTTCATCGAACGGGGGGTTCCTTGACCAACAGTGATGCGCAGAGTTCTTCGCCGCGTGCACTTTTCGCCCAGCGGTTCACCGAACTCTATGCGGCAGCGGGTAATCCGACGTTACGTCGGGTCGCCACGACGACCGAGCGGCGAATGCGCGGCGCCCAGGCGGGCACACCGTCACCGCAGCGGATCAGCGATTGGAAGGCCGGGCGCAATGTGCCCGCGCGCTTCGAATCGCTGCTGCCGGTGGTCCTCACGCTCGTCGAGATGACCGAGAAGGCCCAGCGTGCCCTGCCGCGCACCCTGGCCGACCCGCACGAGGGGCGGCGCCTGTGGCAGGAATCGGTCACCTGGACCGCCGACGCGGGTACCGGCGACACCTGCCCCTACCCCGGCCTGCGCGCCTACCTACCCGAGGAGCACACCTTGTTCTTCGGACGCGAGCAGGCCACCGCCGAATTCGTCGAACTGGTGCGCGCCACCACCGGCATCGTGGTGTTGATCGGCGCGTCGGGGGCGGGCAAGTCCTCGCTGCTGGCGGCCGGTCTACGACCCGCGATCGACCTACCCGCCGCCACCATGACACCGGGATCGACCCCGGCCGCCGGACTCGCGGCGGTGCTGACCGACGATCCGCGGGTCCTGATCGTCGACCAGTTCGAGGAACTGTTCACCCTGTGTCAGGACGAAGCCGAACGTTCGACTTTTCTGGCGAGCCTCGCCGGCCTGCCCGATTCGCTGACGGTCGTCCTGGCACTACGTGCCGACTTCTATGAACAGTGCCTGCACTATCCCGCCCTGCGGAACAGTCTGCAGCACAACAGCTATCTGCTCGGTTCGATGTCGATGGACGAGGTGGCGCACGCGATCACCGGCCCCGCCGAGGCCGCCGGACTCACCCTGGAATCCGGCTTGGAAGAGCTGGTGCTCGCCGAATTACGTGGCATCGGTGGACATCTCAGCGCCGACGGCTACGACCCCGGCGCGCTGCCACTGCTCTCGCACGTGATGTCGGCGACCTGGCAGCAGCGCGAAGGCCGCAAACTCACCGTCGCCGGTTATCGCAAGACGGGCGGGGTCGCGGGGTCGGTCGCCGAAACCGCCGAACTCGCCTGGGGCGAGCTGACTTCGGAGCAGCAGACCGCCGCTCAGGAACTGCTCGGCTCGCTCGTCACCGTCGGACAGGACGGCCGCGACACCCGGCGAACCGTCGACCGTGCCGAATTACTCAGCCGCAGTGTCGATCCCGACGCATCGGCGGCAGCGCTGGAAGTCCTCGCGGTCAGCAGACTGATCGCCCTGGACGCGGGCTCGGCGCAGTTCTCCCACGAGATCGTGCTCACCGCATGGCCCCGGCTGCGCGGCTGGATCGACACCGACCGGGTCGGCCACCTGGTCCGTCAGCGACTCGAACGCGACGCGGCCGAATGGGAAGCAGCGAAACATGATTCGGCTCTCCTGTATCGCGGCACCCGCCTGCACAGCGCGGGCGAACACGCTGGTGTTACCCCCATCAGCCCGCGGGTGCGCGCCTTCCTCGAGGCCTCTCAGCGGGCTGCCCGGATCGGCGGACGCTGGCGGGTCGGGGCGATCGCGGTGGTGCTAGCGCTGCTTGCCACCGGTGTGATCGCCGTCGACCGCACCAGGCTGGCCGATCAGCGCACACTGGACCGCGACTACGCCGAATTGGTGGTGGCGGCCCAGCGGACCAGAAGCAGCGATCCTTCGATCTCAGCTCGACTCCTGCTGGCCGCGTATCGAATCCGCCCCGACGGCTCGTCGCGTACACAGTTGTTGAACAGCCAGGAGTCACCGCTTGCGGTCAGCACGCCCGCCCACGTTCGTGGCATCCATAAGCTCGCCTTGCGGCCGACCGACAAACTACTGGTCTCGATCGCCGATGACGGCAACATCGCCTTCTGGGATGTCCGCGCCCCCACCCACCCGCGCCGCCTAGCAGTCGAGTTCGCAACAACGCCCACCGATCTCGTCTTCATCGCAGGAACCAGCGACGCGATCACCACGGGACCTTCCGGTATCCAGCTGTGGGACCTCGCTCATCCGGAGTCCCCCCGACTGATCAGTACACTCGAGACGATCAGAAGAGGCGCCATAGCTATCGATCCGAGCGGAACACACCTCGCCGTGGTCGATCTGTCGGCACTCACTCTCTGGGACATCCGCGATCGGTCACACCCGTCCCGCACATTCTCGCGTTCACTGCCCACCGCTGATCACGCCCACATCACCGGGGTCGAATTCAGTTCTGACGGCGCGATACTCGCCGTCGGCGTCAACGATAGCCGCCCCGCGATACCCGACACCGTGCAGTTGTGGGACATCCGTGAGCCCGCGGCCGCGCACCCTGTCGGGCCGCCGATCTCCACCGCCGATGGCGGTCTCCGCGATTTCGCAATCAGTCCGAACGGCACCCGATTGGCCGTGGGCAGCTACGGATCGGAATCCCCGGGCGCCGCACCGTCGAGCCGAGTCGGATTCTGGGACATCACCGATCCAGTCCACCCGCGAACTCATGGCGCACCGATTCGAGTCGGCAATGATGTGCTGCGATCGATCGTATTCCACGAGGACGGCAACCTGCTTGCCACCAGCTCCGCCGATCGTGGGCGACTGTGGAATATCGCGGACCCTGCGCATGCCGTTCAAGCCGGACTGGACATGGCTGTGAGCCCAGTCGTCTGTCCGCTGGCTCAGCTCTTCGTCTGCAGCGGCAGTCCGAAGTCGATGCTCTTCCTCCCGGGCGAATCGATCCTCTTCGGAGCCGGGGACGACGGGGTGCTGAGAACATGGTCTCGGCCCTCGGCGATCGATATGATTCCAGGGAAACCGACGACACCGGTGTTCGATCGCATCGGCGATCGGATGGCAATGCGGTCATGGACCGGCGACGTAGTGGTCTGGGACACCGCCGATGCTCGTCGTCCGGTTCGGCTGGCCACGGTCCCGGGCGTACCTGGGCTGTCGGATACCGCGCTGAGCGCGGACGGGCGCACGCTATCTCTTCACGATAAGCACGGTAGACGGCGCCTCGTTTTCGACCTCGATGACCCACTCCATCCCCGACCACTGCCGGACTGGCCGACATTCGGTGCCGAACAATCGACGGTCAAGGGCAACCGGATGCTGCTGACCTTCGAGAACTCCGTACAGATGTGGGATATCACCCACCGGACCGCACCGGTACCCCTCGGCCAGCCGATCGCCGCAAAGGTCGGAACGATTTTATACAGCGCGTTCAGCCCCGACGGAACTCTGGTCGAAGTCGTACTCGTCGACCAACGAAACGATAGGCAGCACGCCATTCGCCAGATCTGGAGTCTGAACGACAGCGCAAATCCTCGCCTGGTCGCCGAGACCGACCTCGACCGCGCCGACGCCTATCAAGTGTCCCAGTTCCTCCCCGACAACCGGACCATCGCCTTTGTGCAGTCCGGCAAGTTCGGGCTATCGAACACCGACACCCTCGGTACGTTCACGCCACTCGACACAGTGAATCGCTCCGCATTCGAAAAATTCAACTGGGTATCCGCTACCACGAACAGCTCGAAACTGGCCGTGTCGAGCGACGACGGCACCACTGACCTGTGGGACCTCGAAGATCCACGCGCACCACGCAAACACAGCGGTCCGATCGGCTCCGCCGGCGGTCACTATCGCGGGGTGATCATGCACCCACGTGGCGAACAACTCGTGATCGTCACCGAGAACGGCCAGCTCGGCGTATGGGACCTGGACGCAGAGGCTGTCGCCGCACGAATCTGTGCGACCACCGACGAACTCACCGAAGCCGTCTGGCGCAGTCACGTCGCGAACGTCGCATACCGCTCCCCCTGCCCATGAACCCGGGAAATTCTCAGGGTTACCCCCGATGTGCCGAAGGGCCTGCTCGGCACACCATGGATGGCATGAGCAGAACGAGCTTCGCCGACCAGGTTCACCAGATGTGGCAGACGCGGCCCGTCCGGCTGCCTCGGCAAGGTCCGATCGCCGGGGTGGCCGCGGGGTTCGGGTTGCGGTACGGGGTCGATCCGGTGCTGTTGCGGGTGGCTTTCGTGGTGTCCACGATCTTCGGCGGGGCCGGGATCCTGCTGTATCTGCTGGCCTGGCTGGTGTTGAGTTCGGCGGGTAACGAGGTGTCGGCGGCGCAGGCGTTGACCTCGCACGATCAGGGGTCGTCGCATTCGCAGACCAAGACGATCGTGTTGATCGTGGCGCTGGCCATCGCGGTGTCGACCATGGGCCCGATCGGGTTGGGGATGGGCGGGTCCGGGGTGATCAGCATGGGGCTCATGCTCGCCGGCTGGTGGATGCTGTATCTGCGGCATCCCGAGCTGCCTGCCGGGTTCGATGCCTACCGCGCTCCGCTCAACACGACCGGCTACCCGGGCGCGGGCTACCCCGGTGCCGGGTATCCGACCGGCGTTCCGGTGCGCGGCTACCCGTACAACCCCGAGGTACCGCCGACGGGGCTGTACACCCCGTACACCAAGCTCCCCGAGATCTACGTTCCCCGTTCGCCCGAGGCGCGGGTGTACATACAGGATCCGAACCGCATGTTCTCGGCCGAATCCACACCGCTGCTACGGGTCGATACCACCGAAACGGTTGTGCTGCACAAGGACCCCGACGAAACAGGCAGCACTGCTACGGAGTCGATCGACACTGATCGGAGCGCGACGAACCTCGACACGTCTGGCGAACAGGATTCGACAAGCCGACTCGAGGTCGATGCCGATGCCGACGTGCACGCGTCAGCTTCGACGGCACCGCAAACCGACCCCGGCGTGATCGTCAGCGACTCGACACCGGATTCGGCTCTGCCGGCTACTGATTCGATTAAGTCAGCCCCTGCTTCGGCCCCCGTCGATCTCGATAAGCGTGTCGACAGCGCGAGATCGGTGGTCGGCGATGTATCCGTCGCCGAGATCGCGGCACTGGTCGAGCAGCCGGGCTCGAACGACACCGCTTTTCTACACAGGGCCGGAACCATCTCCGCCGCACCGGAACCCCCGCGAATCAACGCACAGGTACCCAACGGTTGGGACCCGCTCGCCGTCGCACCCCTGGCCTGGGAATTACCCGAAGCAGCACCCCAGTTCGCACCCGCGGCACCACCACACACCGCACCGAAACGTCCCCGCTCCCGCCTGACTCCGGTCACCATCGGCCTGGCGATCCTGGCCGCGGCACTGGGGGGCGCGGCAGCGTCGGCGGGCGTGGAATGGATGACTACCGCGCGGATCGCGGCCTTGGCACTGGCGGTCGTCGGACTCGGCCTGGTCGCAGGCGCGTTCCTGCGGCGCGGGTACGGGCTGCTGATACTCACCGCTCCCCTGGCCGGATTCGTGGTGCTGGCCTCGCTGATCGGCCCGATCGAATTCGACAGCGCCACCATGGGCGAGCACACCTGGGCACCTGCCTCGATCACCGAGCTGCAGCCCCGCTACGAGGTGAACATGGGTTCGGGCACGCTGGATCTGCGCGGGCTGGACCTCACCGAATCCCGCAGCGTCGAAGTGTCGGTGAACTTGGGCGAGGCCACCGTGCTGCTGCCGGACAACATGACCGTGAAAACAACCTGCGAGGTCAATATGGGCGAATCACAGTGCACTGAAGGTATTTCCGGGCCCAACGTCCCCGGTGCCCCGGTCCTCGACCTGCGCGTGGACGTTCAGGCGGGCGAAGTGGTGGTGGACCGTGGCTGAGCAGAACAGCGTCGAAACCCGACGCCGCCCCGCGTTCACCCTGCTGACCACCGGCCTGATCGCGCTCGCCATCAGCGTCTGGGCGCTGTTGGGCGCACCGACCCCCGACGAGGGCGGCTTCCTGCCGGTCGGCTGGGGCGTGGTCATCGCCGCCATCGTCATCGGCCTGCTGCTCACGCTGGCACCCAGCCGCAAACACCACTGAGGCGCAACCCCCGCGAACACCAATGGCCCGTCAACGATGACGGGCCATTGCTGTTCGACAACTGAACGAAAAGACAAGGCACATGGACGAATCCACACGCGACCAGCAGCCGAAGACTTCGTTGGCGAAGGTCCTGCCACCAGCCATCCACCGACCGCGCACCGGCGGCTTCCTCCTTGGCAGGCTCCTGCTCACCCAGGCGGCGCCGCCGCGGCCGGTCTAACTCACTCCCACTCGATGGTGCCCGGCGGCTTGCTCGTCACGTCGAGGACAACCCGGTTGACGTCGGCCACCTCGTTGGTGATGCGTGTGGAGATCCGTTCGAGCACGTCGTAGGGCAGGCGGGTCCAGTCCGCGGTCATCGCGTCCTCGCTGGACACCGGACGCAGCACGATCGGGTGACCGTAGGTGCGACCGTCGCCCTGCACACCGACCGAACGCACGTCGGCCAGCAGCACCACCGGGCACTGCCAGATCTGCTTGTCCAGCCCGGCCGCGGTGAGTTCTTCGCGGGCGATGGCGTCGGCCTGACGCAGCAGCTCGAGCCGGTCCGCGGTCACCTCGCCGACGATGCGAATAGCCAGACCCGGACCCGGGAACGGCTGGCGCGCAACGATTTCCTCGGGCAGGCCGAGTTCACGACCGACCGCGCGCACCTCGTCCTTGAACAGCAGCCGCAACGGCTCGACCAGATCGAACTCGAGATCGTCGGGCAGACCACCGACATTGTGGTGGCTCTTGATGTTCGCGGTACCGGTACCGCCACCGGATTCCACGACATCGGGGTACAGCGTGCCCTGCACCAGGAACTCCACCTTCGGCGAAGTGCCCTCGACCGCACCCTCTTCGATCACGATCCCGGCGACCGCGTCCTCGAACGAACGAATGAACTCACGCCCAATGATCTTGCGCTTCTCCTCGGGATCGGAGACGCCCTTCAGCTCACCCAGGAACTTGTCCACCGCGTCGACAGTGACCAGCTTGGCCCCGGTCGCGGCGACGAAGTCCTGCTGGACCTGCTCGCGCTCACCGGCCCGCAGCAGACCGTGATCAACGAACACACAGGTCAGCCGATCGCCGATGGCACGCTGCACCAGCGCCGCCGCCACCGCGGAGTCCACCCCACCGGACAGCCCACAGATGGCATGCCCGTCACCGATCTGCTCGCGCACACTGGCGATCAGCGATTCGGCGATATTGGCCGGAGTCCACTGCGCGGGAATGCCCGCGATCTCGTGCAGGAAGCGGCTGAGCACCTGCTGGCCGTGCGGGGAGTGCAACACCTCGGGGTGGTACTGCACGCCGGCCAGGCGCCGCGCACGGTCCTCGAACGCGGCCACGGGCGCGCCCGCGGTGGTACCGGTGACGTCGAAGCCCTCGGGGGCATCGGTCACCGCGTCACCGTGCGACATCCACACCGGCTGAATGGTCGGCAGGCCGCCGTGCAGCACACCGCCGTCGATGTTGAGCTCGGTGCGCCCGTATTCGCGGGTGCCGGTGTGCGAGACGGTGCCGCCCAGCGCCTGCGCCATGGCCTGGAAGCCGTAGCAGATGCCGAACACGGGGATGTCGAGGTCGAACAGGCGGGCGTCCAATTGCGGTGCGCCCTCGGCGTACACGCTGGACGGACCACCGGACAGGATCACGGCCAACGGCTGCTTCTCGGCGATCTCCTCCACGGTCATGGTGTGGGGAATGACTTCGGAGAACACCCGCGACTCACGCACCCGCCGGGCGATCAGCTGGGCGTACTGCGCGCCGAAGTCGACAACGAGGACGGGTCTCTGAGTATCAGCCACCGGGCCAGTTTAGTGACGGGGTGACACGAGCAAGCAGCGGGCATCGTGCCACACGGTGACAGTCCACCACGCAACCCCATTCTTGGGCGTGGCGCGGTGGGGCTGGCTATCCTCGTGCACGTGCCATTCGCCCGCGCGATCGATGCCGACATCTACTACGAAGACAGCGGTGGCACGGGTCCGGTGGTGTTGCTGGCCCACGAATTCTTCATGGATCGCACGATGTTCGCCTCGCAGCAGGCCGCACTCGCTCCCGAATTCCGGATTGTCGCCTGGGACGCGCGCGGACACGGCCGCACCAGGGATCAACGGTTGCCGTTCACGTACTGGACCGCCGCGCGCGACGCGCTGACCGTGCTCGATTCGATCGGCGCCGAACGCGCCATCGTCGGCGGCACCGCGCAAGGGGGCTTCACAGCATTGCGCACGGCGCTGGTGGCCCCCGAACGGGTCGCCGCGCTGATCCTGATCAGCACCGAGGCACACGGCCCCACGCTGGAACAGTCCGCCGCCACGCAACGTTTTCTCGACGAGTGGCATGACCGCAGCTCCCGCGAGGAAGCCGCGGGCCGCCTGGCCGACTGGCTGATCGGCGACGACAGCTGGTACCGCGACATCTGGACCCGGCGCTGGGTCGGCGACGCGCACAGCGGCCTCGACGCCGCCGTGGGCTGCCTGCTCGGCCGCGATTCGGTGCTCGACCGGCTGCGCGAGATCACCTGCCCCGCGCTGATCATCCACGCCAACCAGAGCGGGATCGCCGGGGATCGCGCCCGCACGCTGGCAGACGGGCTCACCGCCTCCACCTTCGTGGAGATCGATGGCGCCCGCCTCGCCGTGACGATGACCCACCCGGAACCGGTCAATACCGCGATCGCCCGGTTCCTGCGGGATCGGGTCTCCCTGACCCGTGTGCGTTAGCGAACGCTGAGCCCGACCTTCTGGAATTCCTTGAGGTCGGAGTACCCGGCCTTGGCCATCGAACGACGCAACCCACCGACCAGGTTCAGCGAACCGAACGGGTCGTCGGACGGGCCGTAGAGCACCCGCTCGAGGCTCGGACGGGCCACCGCGCCGTCGGGGCCGTCGATCCAGGCCTCGTCGACCGGCAGGAACGAACCGCGCGGCACCGAGGGGTGCGCGGTGGCCGAAGGCCAGTACCAGCCGCGACCGGGCGCTTCGGCCGAGGCCGACAGCGGCACCCCGAGCATCACGGCGTCGGCGCCACAGGCGATGGCCTTGGCCAGCTGACCCGAGGTGGCCACGTCACCGTCGGCGATCACGTGCACGTACCGGCCGCCGGTCTCGTCGAGGTAGTCGCGACGCGCGGCGGCGGCGTCGGCGATGGCGGTGGCCATCGGCACGCCGATGCCCAGCACCTCGCCGGTGGTGGTGGCGCCGGGGAACGAGCCGTAACCGACGATGACGCCCGCGGCACCGGTGCGCATCAGGTGCAGCGCGGTGCGGTGATCGCTCACGCCACCGGCCACGACGGGCACGTCCAGTTCGGCGATGAAGGTCTTGAGGTTCAGCGGCTCTTCCCCACCCACGTGCTCGGCGGAGATGATGGTGCCCTGCACGACCAGCAGGTCGATACCGGCCTGGACCAGCGCGGGAGTGAACGCGCGGGCGTTCTGCGGGCTCAGCCGCACCGAGGTGGTCACCCCGGCCGCACGGACCTGGGCGACGGCGGCGGCGAGCAGATCGGGCTGCATCGGCGCGGCGTGCAGTTCCTGCAGCAGCGAGATGGCCTTTTCGTAACCCCCCTTGTCAACCAGATCGATGAGCTGGTCGATCTTGGACTGCACGTCGGCGTGCCGCGCCCACAGGCCTTCACCGTTGATCACACCGAGGCCACCCTGGCGGCCGAGCTCGATCGCGAACTCGGGCGAGACCAGCGCGTCGGTGGGATGCGCGAGCACCGGGATCTCGAAACGGTAGGCGTCGAGCTGCCAGGCCAACGAGACCAGCTTCGACGACCGAGTACGCCGCGAGGGCACGATATCGACGTCGTCCAGCTCGTAGGTCCGACGGGCGACCCGCCCCATACCGATTTCGACCATGTCACGCACAGTTGCTCCCTGTGTTCGGGCGCGCGTGTGCGCGCGTTTTCACAAACCTGACGGCTTGCATGGCTGTGGGCCGGGAGCGTAACAACCCCCGCACAAAACAAACAAATTTAATAAAGCGCGCCCCCCGGAGTTGTGGTGCACGGCGGAGAAGATGTTTTAGTGCGGGTGGCTCTCCTTGAGACCCGCGGCGGTGATCTGCACGAACTGCGCATCCTGCAGGTGCTCGATGTTCTGCGAACCGGTGTAGCCCATCGCGGCGCGCAGGCCGCCCACGAGCTGGTGGATCACCTGGTTGACCGGGCCGCGGAACGGAACGCGGCCTTCGATGCCCTCGGGGACCAGCTTGTCCTCGGCGAGCACGTCGTCCTGGAAGTAGCGGTCCTTGGAGTAGGACTTGGCCTGGCCGCGGCCCTGCATGGCGCCCAGCGAGCCCATGCCGCGGTAGCTCTTGAACTGCTTGCCGTTGACCAGGATCAGATCACCGGGCGATTCGGCGGTGCCCGCGAGCAGCGAGCCCAGCATCACCGTGGACGCACCGGCGGCGATGGCCTTGGCCACGTCACCGGAGTACTGCACGCCACCGTCGGCGATCACCGGCACACCGGCGGCCTTGCACGCGGCGACGGCTTCCAGGATCGCGGTGATCTGCGGGGCGCCGACACCGGCGACCACGCGGGTGGTGCAGATGGAGCCGGGACCGACACCCACCTTGACAGCGTCAGCGCCCGCCTCGACCAGAGCCGCGGCACCCGCGCGCGTGGCGACATTGCCGCCGACGACCTGGATGCGATCGCCGACCTCGGCCTTGACCTTGGCGACCATCTGCAGCACCTGCGCCTGATGCCCGTGCGCGGTGTCCACGATCAGCACGTCGACGCCGGCATCGGCCAACGCCATGGCCCGCGACCAGGAATCCTCGCCGACACCGATCGCGGCACCGACCAGCAGGCGGCCGTCGCGATCCTTGGTGGCGTACGGGTACTGATCGGTCTTGACGAAGTCCTTGACCGTGATCAGCCCGCGCAGGCGGCCGTTGCCGTCCACGATGGGCAGCTTCTCGATCTTGTGGCGACGCAGCAGACCCAGCGCGGCCTCGGCGGTGACCCCTTCACGCGCGGTGATCAGCGGCGCCTTGGTCATCACCTCGTCCACGCGACGATCCTGATCGACCTCGAAACGCATGTCGCGGTTGGTGATAATGCCCACCAGCGCGCCGGTCTCGTCGACCACGGGCAGGCCCGAGATGCGGAAGCGCGCGCACATGGCGTCGACCTCGGCGAGGGTGTCGGTGGGACGACAGGTGACCGGGTCGGTCACCATGCCCGCCTCCGAGCGCTTCACCGTCTCCACCTGGGCGGCCTGATCGGCGGCCGACAGGTTGCGGTGCAGCACACCCATACCGCCCGCACGCGCCATGGCGATGGCCATGCGAGCCTCGGTGACGGTGTCCATGGCCGAGCTCACCAGCGGCGTACGCAGGGTGATGTCCCTGGTCAGGCGGCTGGAGGTCTCGACGGAGCTGGGGATGAGATCCGAGGCGGCAGGCAGCAACAGCACGTCGTCGAACGTGAGGCCGAGCATGGCGATCTTGGTCGGATCGTCGCCCCCCGTAGGAGGGCGCACCGCGTTTCGTTCGCCCGATACGGGATTACTCATTCGGATCGACCCCTCCTGGTCGTGGTAGCAACCGACGCGTTGGTCACAGTGCGTCGGTTACTCGGGCGGAAAAGCTGTCGGATCGGTCGGCGAGAACAAGTCGCCGACGCCTGCGTTCCATGGTATCCGGCGCCCGGATACGGCTGTGAAGTGAGCCCTTCGGCAAAACTTGCCCCCCGCATCGCTGGCGCGATGTACCGAGTACTGCGTACCGTGGGGATGTGCGTGACCATCTACCACCTGGCCTCCCGCCGGATCCCTTCGCCGGAGACCCCTCCGACCCGTCTGCCGCGCTCGACGCTATCGAGCCCGGTGAGCCGTTGGATCCTCATGAGCGCCTCGCGGTCGAGGAAGATCTCGCAGACCTCGCCGTATACGAAGCCCTGCTGGCCCACCGCGGAATCCGCGGCCTGGTCGTCAGCTGTGAGGATTGTCGGCAAGATCACTACCACGACTGGGACATGCTGCGGGCGAACCTGCTGCAGCTACTCGTGGACGGCACCGTCCGTCCGCACGAGCCCGCCTACGACCCCACCCCCGAGGCTTACGTCACGTGGGATTACTGCCGCGGCTACGCGGACGCGTCGATGAACGAGGCGTTCCACGGCGACGGTTTCGACGGGTTCGACAACTGAGCTGGTAACACGACGAAGGCCCCGAACCTGTTCGGGGCCTTCGTCGTTGGTGTGTGTTCAATTCATCGTTGCGTGGTGCTTCAGGGAGACGGCACCGTCGGCGGGGTCTGCAGGATCGTGGCCGCGGGCGGCACCTGCAGCGTGGACGGCACGGTGGGCGGCAGCGGTTCC
Organism: Nocardia sp. NPDC058640; assembly: GCF_042716995.1. NCBI lineage: Bacteria > Bacillati > Actinomycetota > Actinomycetes > Mycobacteriales > Nocardiaceae > Nocardia > Nocardia sp. NPDC058640. The sequence continues at coordinate 13,522 of NZ_JBHXRG010000022.1, read as the reverse complement.
GACGTCGGGACCACCGTCGGCACGATGACCGGCGGTGGTTCGGCGATGGTGGTCGGCGGAGTCGTCGGATCGACCGTGACCGGCGGTGTCACCGGCGGCGGGGTGGTCACCGGCGGCTGCGTGGGCTCGACCGGCGGGACCACCGGCTTGGTCTCGGGACCGGGCGTTTCCAGGATGACCGGCGGCTGCGGATCGGTGCTGCCACCGGGACCGGTCGGTGCGACCGGAGCCTGCGAACCTGGGTTCGACGTGGGCGGAACCGGTGCCTGGGTGGTCGGCTTGGCCGGGGTGACCGTGGTCGGCGGCAACTGCGCGCCGATTTCGGGTGCGAGCGCGAGTAGTTGGTCACGCAGTAGGTTCCAGCGTGCGATCAGATCGTCGCGCTTGACCGGGTCGTCGACCTGGCCCGCGTTGGACGAGGCCTGTTCCAGCCGGGCCTTGGCCTGTTCCGGATCGCCCGAGGTGAGCAGGTTCTGCGCGGCCAGCAGATCCTCGTCGGCGTACTGCACGACGGTGGACTGGGCCTGTTCGCTGAACACGACCTCCTTGACCCGCCACAGCGGATCGCCGGGGGCAGCGCTGTAAGCGAATGCCGTGATACCGCCGAACACCAACGACAATGCCGCTGCCGCCCCGAAGATCGGGCGGACCAGCCGCAGACGTCCGCGCGAGGAAGCTCCGACTCGAACCTGCCGTGCGCCGATCTCCTGATTGACCGCCGCGAACACGGTGTCCAGATCAGGGCCCGCAGGCATCGGTGCGGCCAGTACATCGGCCCGCCAATCCGCGAGTAACGACGCCAGCTGGAACTCTTCGGGACTGTCGGTACGTACCGGACCGTCGCCGATGATCGCGTCGATCAGCGCATCATCGCTGCGCACCGCCGCGATGTCGACCGGCCCGGAGTCACCGGCACCCTCGGCGGCGTAGGGACCGCTTTTGCCAAGACCGTGCTCGCCATCCCTAGCCATACATTTCACCTGCCCTCGCCACTTGTGACTTCAGTTTCGCGAGTGCCCTGTGCTGGGCAACCCGTATCGCCCCCGCCGTGCTACCCACGGCGACTGCGGTTTCCTCTGCTGACAGACCCATGACCAGACGAAGGATCAGGATTTCTCGATGTTTCTCGGGGAGCGTTGCCAGCAGAGTGTTCATCTGCCTGCTCGTCTCCGAGTCGAGAGCCCGCTGTTCCGGTCCCTGGTCGGTGGATATGACATCTGGTACTTCGGCCATCGCTTCCGACTTGTTACGTGCGGCGTTGCGATGGGCGTCGGCGACCTTGTGCGAAGCGATTCCGTACACGAAGGCCATGAAGGGCCGACCCTGATCCTGATAGCGGGGCAGGGCGGTCATCACAGCCAAACAGACCTCTTGCGCAACATCGTCCGCGGACAGCTGTCCGCGCTCCGCGGCCCCGATCCGCGCCCTGCAGTAGCGAACTACCAAGGGACGGACCAGTTCCAATACCCGAGCTAAAGCGGTCCTGTCGCCCTGCGCAGCCGCAGCGACGGCGAGGTCCAACTCTTCGCCCATATGCGTCATCGTCAGAGATTTTCCTGGCGTTACGAGTGGCGCGGTCCAATGTGACCGAGCTTCCACCGAAAAGGCGGAACGGGACTAACAATAGCGACCCGCGAATCGGCCGCCAGCGGGCGTGGTCGCTTCTAACCGTGCTCTCAGAAAGATCATCCGCGGGCGATCACGCACCCAGCGGGGCGATGTCGCCACCCCAGACCCGCAGACGGCCACCATGATCTGCGGCTTCGTCGGCGGCGATGCGCGCGGCGGCCGGTTCGTCGACGCCGGAGCGCAGCATGGCGGTGGCCCAGCGCAGCGGCAGCAGGCCGTTGTCGCGGCAGTCCAGGTCGACCTGGCGGGCCAGTTCAGCGGACCTGACAAGGTCACCGGTGGCGGCGGTGGCAGCGGCGACCAGCAGTGCCGATTTCACCTGATGACGGACTGACGGCAGGGCCGCGGCGAGTTCGACGGCCTTGCCCGCGTCGCGCAGGGCTTCAGCGCCCGCACCGCCGGCAAGGGCGGTTTCCGCGCGCACCCAGTGCCAGCGCACCTCGGCGCGCGGGGGTGCCTGCGCCAGCAGTGGTGGCACGCGGCGCAGCAGTGTGTGGGCCAGGGCGAGTCGGCCGGTGCCCAACGCGTCAGCGGCCAGCCCCGTATACGCGTCGGCAAGTGCTTCGGCGCGAATCGCTCCGGTGGCACCGAGCGCGAGCGTGGCCGCACGGCCGTCGAAGACCGCCGCGCCCGCGTGATCGCCGAGTTGGCGCAGCAGCGATCCCCGAGTGCTCTCGACGAGCGATTTCAGACCCGGATCGATCCTGGTTCGAGCCAATACCTGCAGGTCAGAACGGGCGGCGGCGTACCGCCCCTGCCCACCGAGCGCGACCGCGCGGTACCACCTCGACAGTGGGTCGCCGGGCTCCGGCAACTCCGCAGCGGCCAGGCCGGGAGTGGGCCCGAAAGCAGTCGAAGCGAGTATTTCGGATCCGATATCCGCGGGTGAGGCCGTTGTACGCACGTCCGGACTCTAGCCGCCGACAGGCCCGGGCCGTTCCCGTGTTATGTACGCGAGAAACCCATTCAGCAAACAGTCAGCATTTCGTCCGAGCGTCGATGTTGCCATCAGGTAAATCTCCGCTCTCCGATCCCACTACCGCAAAGTCTCGAATTCACATGCGTTTCGCGCAATTAACCTTCGCGCCCCGTTTTCGCCATCTACTCGCGCACAGTCGGGATAGGTCACTGTGACGCAGCACACTCGTCGACGGGGAGCCGCACCGCGGAAAACAGGGCCTCTACCGGCGCGACCTGGGAAAACATGGGATGCTTCGACTACGCGAAGACACCCGATCCATAGCCAACCAAACAGTATGGGGGGATCGAGTGTGAAATGTAAATAGTGAGAAGGTTAAATTTCAGCGTTGCAGATTTACTGAACACATGCGCCGAACTATTGACGTAATTTCCCGCCTGCACCTAACGTAACTCATCGCCACGGTTGGCGCCGCGCGAAAACGCAGCGACATCCGAGCGGCACCGTCAGGCACCGTCGAGCCGGTCACCCCGCAACGGGTGGCGCGAAGACCTGCCGCACCACTTCGCTCGACAACGCTGACGAGCTCGCGCAACAAGGAGTTCACCATGCCCATGCCTACTCACCTCCCCGGTCCGAACGCCGACGTCTGGGATTGGCAGATGCGTGGACTGTGCCGCGGTCAGGATTCCGCGGTGTTCTTCCACCCCGACGGCGAACGCGGCCGCGCCCGCACCGCACGCGAAATGCGCGCCAAGGAGATCTGCCGGGCCTGCCCCGTGCTCATGCAGTGCCGCACCCACGCCCTCAAGGTCAGCGAGCCCTACGGCATCTGGGGTGGCATGTCCGAGACCGAACGCGAGATGCACGCCCGTCGCAACCGGCGGCGCATGGCGGTCTGAGGACTCTTCCGCGCCGGTGGGAAATCTGTTCCCATCCACCCGGTCCGGCGTGCCGAATCCCTAGCAAACAACTGGCACCCCGAACAAAGACACCCCGGGCAGACGGCTGTCATAGCCTCGGTCTACATTCGTGTCCGATGACACAGAATGGGTTCCGAAGCGAAGCCTTTCCACCGAGCGTGGATTCTGCGGTTACCGCACGCGCGGCCGAAGGCGTCGAGCTAGCTGCTCTGCTACACCGATGCAGCCTGTCCGACCAGCAAGCCTTTGCCGAACTGTACGACCGGACGTCGGCGCGTGTCTTCGGCCTGGTCCTGCGGGTGCTCCACGACCCCGGGTACGCGGAGGAGACCACGCAGGAGGTCTATCTCCAGGTCTGGCGCACCGCCACGAGTTTCGACCCCGCCAAGGGGTCGGCGGTGACCTGGCTGATGACGCTGGCCCACCGGCGCGCGGTCGACCGGGTTCGTGCCGAGCAAGCCCACACCCAGCGCGAGGTCGCGTACGGGATCCGGGTGCTCGGTCACGAATTCGACGAGGTCACCGAGGAGGTGGAACGCAGACTAGAACAACAGGCCGTCCAGCGCGGGCTCTCGACTCTCACCGAGACCCAACGCGAGGCGATCTCGCTCGCCTACTACGGCGGGCGGACCTACGCCGAGGTTGCGACTTACCTCGGCATCGGGTTACCGACCGTGAAGTCCCGGATTCGGGACGGATTGACACGACTGAAGAAAAGTTTGGGGGTGACGTGAGATGAACGAAGCCCAGATCGATCTCGCGCACACCGTCGCGCTCGGATTGATCGACGACGAAGACCATCACGCGATCCAGACCATCATCGATACCGAAGATCCCACCCTGTGTACGCAGTTCCTGCGCGAGGTTCGCCATACCCGCGAAGCCCTCGCCCAGCTCGCGTCCGCAACCCCCACCCCACCACCGCCGTCGCTGCGCGCCCGTTTACTGGCCACGCTGCAGGCACAAGATCCGCCGGTCGCCAGCTAGCGGATGACGAAAGGCCCCCAGATCGCCGCAGCGATCCGGGGGCCTTCGTCGTTACCTCTTTAGTGCGAGTGACCGTGCCCGTGGTCGTCGTCGGCCGCAGCCGGCTTCTCCACGATGGCACTTTCGGTGGTCAGGATCATCCGCGCGACCGAGGCGGCGTTCACCACGGCGGAACGGGTCACCTTGACCGGGTCAACGACACCGTCGGCGAGCAGGTCGCCGTAGGTCAGGGTGGCGGCGTTGAAGCCGTCCTTGCCCTCGGAGACCTTGGCGACCACGACGGCACCGTCGAGACCGGCGTTGGTGGCGATCCAGTACAGCGGCGCCTCGAGGCCCTTGCGAACCACCTCGACACCGACAGCCTTGTCACCGGTGAACGAGTCACGCAGTTCGACCAGCGCGGCAGCGGCGATGACCAGTGCCGAACCGCCACCGGGGACGATGCCCTCCTCGACCGCGGCCTTGGCAGCGGCGACCGCGTCGTCGACGCGGAACTTGCGCTCCTTGAGCGCGGTCTCGGTGGCAGCGCCGACCTTGATCACCGCGACGCCACCGGCCAGCTTCGCCAGACGCTCTTCGAGCTTCTCGCGATCCCAGTCGGAGTCCGAGGCCTCGATCTCGCGACGCAGCTGCGCGCCACGGGCCTTGATGTCGGATTCGGAGCCCGCGCCGTCGATCAGCACGGTCTCGTCCTTGGTGACCACCACGCGCCGGGCCTGGCCCAGCTGCTCCAGGGTGGCCTCGCGCAGGGTGACGCCGAGATCGGGGTTGATCACGGTGCCGCCGGTGACCACGGCCAGATCGTCGAGGAACGCCTTGCGACGGTCACCGAAGAACGGCGCCTTCACGGCAACGGCCTTGATGGTCTTGCGGATCGAGTTGACCACCAGGGTCGACAGCGCTTCGCCGTCGACGTCCTCGGCCACGATCAGCACGCTCTTGCCGGACTCGGCGACCTTCTCCAGCAGCGGCAGCAGATCGGGCAGCGAGCTGATCTTGTCGCGGTGCAGCAGGACGTAGGTGTCCTCGAGCACGGCCTGCTGGGCCTCGGGATCGGTCTGGAAGTAGGGCGACAGGTAGCCCTTGTCGAACTGCACGCCCTCGGTGATGACGAGTTCGGTGCTGGTGGTCGAGGATTCCTCGACGGTGACAACGCCGTCCTTGCCGACCGTGGTCAGTGCCTTGCCGACCATGTCGCCGATTTCGGGATCACGCGAGGACACGGTGGCGACCTGGGCGATGGCCTTCTCGCCGGACACGGGGGTGGCGAGCTCGAGCAGCACCTCCGAGACCTTCTCCGCGGCCGCGGCGATGCCCTGGCCCAAAGTGATCGGGTTGGCGCCCGCGGCAACGTTTTTCAGGCCGCCGCGCACGAAGGCCTGGGCCAGCACGGTGGCGGTGGTCGTACCGTCGCCCGCGACGTCGTTGGTCTTGGTGGCCACGCTCTTGACCAGCTGCGCGCCGAGGTTCTCGAAGGGGTCCTCGAGGTCGATCTCCCGCGCGATGGTGACGCCGTCGTTGGTGACGGTCGGGCCACCGAAGGCCTTGGCCAGCACCACATGCCGACCACGCGGGCCGAGGGTCACCTTGACGGCGTCGGCCAGCTTGTCGACACCGCGTTCCAGAGCCCGGCGAGCCTTTTCGTCGAACTCGATCTGCTTGGGCATAAAGGATTCAGCTCCTGTTTGTGAACGCAATCCGCCCCGGGTCTAGTGAAAGACGCCGGGGCGGAACGCTGATGCGGCGTTTGGCCTTACTTGGTGACGACGGCCAGGATGTCGCGCGCCGAGAGGATGAGGTATTCCCCACCCTGGTACTTGATCTCGGTGCCGCCGTACTTGCTGTAGATGACGACGTCGCCTTCCTTGACGTCGACCGGGATGCGGTCACCCTTATCGGTGACGCGACCCGCGCCGACGGCAATGACGGTGCCCTCCTGCGGCTTCTCCTTGGCCGTGTCCGGGATGACCAGGCCGGAGGCCGTCGTCGTCTCGGCCTCGTTGGCCTGGACGAGGATCTTGTCCTCGAGCGGCTTGATGTTCACGCTCGCCACGTTGAGCCCTCCACTTTCGGGGAAATTCGGTTGTCCGGAACTGGTGTCCCAGACCGGTTTCGGTCAGCTCGCGACCCTGCGCACAGGCCCCGTCGTCGCGGGTGCCGGGACCGAAGCCCAGAAGTCGACTGGCACGAGTACAGCTAACACAGTGCCGACTAGCACTCTATACGCGAGAGTGCCAGCACTCAAGGCTGGGTTCTGCCGATGTCGCATTTTCGACACGCCCACACTGGGCAGTGGTCTTCACTTCGACTGCCACAATCTGTAACGTTCGCATAACAGGCTGTGACATAGCACAGGAAAGCACCAACCGCGCGAAGGGAGGTGAACATGCGAACATCCCTCGGCATCTCGGCCGGGAACGAGGTGGTGTGCTCGGCACTGGTCGCGACAGGGCCCGCGGGCGAGCAAAGTTTCGACTACCGAGTGGTTTCCGCCGACGCCGCACATTCCGATCTCGGCGATCTCGTGTCGTCCTCGATCGAGTTGATGACCACGCAGCTGCCGGTGTCGCAGACCGCGAGTATGAGCATGATGGGCGAACCGCTGGGCCGCTACTCGGGCGGGCAGCGTCGCGCCGAGTCCGCGCGTGCGCGTCCCCCCACCAGCGTGGCCGTGGCGTACCGCAACAAGGAACAGGCACAGGCGATTCGGGCCGCGTGTACGCGCCACCGCGATCTGCGCCTGGTCACCGAGGGCGCCGCGGCGCTGGCCTACCTGCGCAGTACCGGTCTGCTGGACCGCTACCCCACCGTGGCCGTGATCGACCTGGGCGCAACCGGTCTCAGTGTCACCGTGGCCGATTACGCCGACAGCGTGGTCCTACACACCGAACGTACGCCGTCGCTGAGCGGTAACGCCATCGACGAGTTGATCTACCACCACCTGGTCGACCTGCACTACGCCCGCCGCGGCACCAGGCCCAACCGCACCACCCTGACCAATCGTGGCCGCGCCGCCAAGGAGCACCTGTCGCTGGCGCCGGTGGTCACCATCGATCATGTTGCGGGACAAGGGCTAGAGCTGACCCGCCCTGATTTCGAAGAGCTCATCGGTGGGCTGCTGCGCAATATCGCACTGTTCTCGTCGTCGGTGTTCACCCGTTCGCCGAAGTACCCGGACGCGGTCGCGGTGATCGGCGGGTGCGCCAATATCCCTTGCGTCATAGACACTCTCGCGGCACGCCTGGATGTCCCCGTACTGACCGTGCCCGATCCCGAAGCGGCGATCGCGAAGGGCGCCGCACTGGTCGCCGATGCCGCCGCCCCGTCCACCCTGCCGAGCGGCGCGCACGCCGACACGTCCAGCGGCACCTTCGCCAAGGTCGTCGGCACGCTGGCCGGCGCGGTGGTGGTGGTCGGCCTGGTGATCGGTTACGGCGTGCAAGCGGTCAACTACGACACCCCCGACGTCACGCCCGCGGGCACCAGCAGCACTGTGCGTCAATCCCCCTTACCGGTTATGCCCGCGCCCGAACCGACGCCGGCTACCCGCGAGAGCACCGAACGCACCGGCGTCACCAACGCCCCGCCCGCCGCCGATCCCCCCACGGCGACCACGGCGCCACCCACCTCCGCGCCGACAACAACCACGAACCCCGTACCGGGATCACCGACGGCACCCACCCTGCGACCCGACCCGAACCTTCCCCAGATTCCCTACCCGGAGTCGCCGCTGGGCTTGGACAGTGGCTCCTCCGGCGGCGGCCGTCGCCCCTCGACGCCCAACACACAAACCCCGGCACCCAGCCCTACTGTGGCCCCCACCGAGTAGGCACCTTTCAGGACGCTAACGCAGCGCGCTCACCGAAACCGGCAACCCCGGATCCGTAGCAACAGTCAACGCGGCAGGCTGAGCCCCCGCCGCGATCACATGCGCCCCCAGCGCCGCGATCATCACCCCGTTATCGGTGCACAACCGCGGCTTGGGCACGCGCAACGTCAAACCCGCTGCCCCGCAACGCTCTTCGGCCAACGACCGAATCCGCGAATTGGCCGTGGCACCCCCGCCTAGCACGATCGTGTCGACCCCGACATCCTTGGCCGCACGCACGGCCTTCATGGTCAACACGTCGGCCACAGCTTCCTGAAACGACGCCGCGATATCAGGAATAGGCAGCTGATCAGCGGTGATCCCCTGCCGCTGCGCCGCCTCGACATACCGCGCGACAGCGGTCTTGAGCCCCGAGAACGAGAAGTCGTACCGCGCGTCCTGCGGCCGGGTCATCCCGCGCGGAAACGCGATCGCGCGCGGATCACCGTCTGCCGCAGCGGCATCCAGATACGGCCCGCCGGGATACCCGAGCCCGAGCAACCGAGCGACCTTGTCGAAAGCCTCGCCCGCGGCATCATCGACAGTGCTACCGAGTTCGGTGATCGGCTCACCCAGATCGGTCACCTGCAGCAGATGCGTATGCCCACCCGACACCAGCAACGCCACCGCGGGCGGCATCGGCCCGTGCTCGAGCGTGTCGACCGCGACGTGCCCACCGAGGTGGTTCAACGCGTAGAACGGCACATCCCACGCCGCCGCATAAGCCTTCGCCGCGGCCACACCCACCAGCAACGCACCGGCCAGGCCGGGCCCGATGGTGACCGCGAGCGCGTCGGGCTTGCTGATCCCCGCGGTGGCCAGCGCACGCCGCATCGCGGGCACGATCGCCTCGAGATGCGCACGCGAAGCGATCTCGGGCACCACGCCACCGAACCGCGCGTGCTGATCCACGCTCGAGGCGACCTCGTCGGCGAGCAGTTCGACCGAACCGTCGGGATGACGGCGCACGATGCCGACTCCCGTTTCGTCGCACGAGCTTTCGATCCCCATGACGATCACGACACTGCCTCGCTCCGCTGGTTGTCCGCCGTGGTGTCGATTCCGACGACGATCACGACAGCACCTCGTCTTGCCGACCCCGTGCGGCCCATTCGTCCGCTGCCGCGGTCAGTTCCGGCCGTCGCATCGTGTACGCGTCGGCGCCGCTGGGGTGGTAGTAGTTCTTGCGCAGCCCGATGATGTGGAACCCGTGCTTGGCGTACATCGCGATGGCGGGCGCGTTGTCGGTGCGCACCTCGAGAAACACCGGACCGCCGCGTTCGGCCGCGGTGGCCAGCAGCGCTTCCAGCAGCAGCGTCCCGATCCCGCCGCGATGGCATTGCGGGTCGACCCCGATCGTGTGCACTTCGGCCTCGGGATGGGCGTCGTCGCCCAGCAGCGCGATGCCCGCGTAGCCGACCATCACCCCGTCGGCGTTGCGCGCGGTGATGTACCGGTTGTGCCCGCCCGCCAGTTCGGACCGGAACGACACCGCCTGCCACGGGTCGTCCTCGGGGAACAGCAGGTGCTCCAGTTCGACGCAGCGGTCGATGTCGGGCAGCGTCATTGCGGCGATCACGTACTCGGTCACGACACTCACGCCCCGGTCCGGTCGAGGGTACGGAAACTGTTCTCCACCGCGTCCGGCCTGCGCAGATACAACGGCACCAGCGCCTGCGGCGCGTCACCCGACAGCAGTGCGGGCGCGGCGACGGTGACCAGCCCGGCGGGCGAGGGCGTCTCACTGGGCAGCACCGGCAGATCGAAATAGTCCACGTGCGCGGCCGACCCGGCGATCGCGGCGGCCTCCCCGACCGGCACGTCGGCGGGCTTGCTGACCTCGGGACCGGCCACGCGCGCACCGTCGAGGTACTTCGCCCAGTACACCTCGCGCCTGCGCGCGTCGGTGACCACCAGCAGTTCGCCGGGGTCGCGCTGTTCGCCGAAGGTGTCCGCGGCGATCGCGTCGAGGCTGCACACCCCGTGCACCGGGAGCCCCAGCGCGTCACCGAAGGCCGCGGCGGTGGCCATCCCCACGCGCAGCCCGGTGAACGGACCGGGTCCGAGGCCGACCACGACCGCGTCGAGTTCGTCGCGGCGCACGCCGGCTTCGGCCAGGCATTCCAGGATCTGCGGGGTGAGGACCTCGGCGTGTGCGCGGGCGTCGACCTTCACGCGGGCAGCAAGCGTCGCAACGGTGGGGCGGGTGCCGGGTTCACCGGCAGGTGACAGGTGCACCAATCCCGCTGTAACGGCGGGTGTCGCGGTGTCGACTGCTAGTACGAGCATGATTGTCTCAACAATACCGGGTGGTATCGGCGCTGCGCGCGCACCGGTGCGCAGCTGATCGCGCGTTATTCGATCCATTCCCAGATCGCCGTGCGCACATCGGATTCCGGCTCCCGGGCGAGTTGCACGCGCAGGTGACGGTCGGTGAGGTGTTCGACCACCCCCTTGCCCCATTCCACGACCACGACCGCGTGGTGCAGGTCGGTGTCCAGGTCCAGTGCGTCCAGTTCGTCGAGGTCACCGGCGAGGCGGTAGGCGTCGACGTGAATCATCGCGGTCCCGGGCGTGCCGTCGGGGCGAACCCCGGCTTTGTGGGCGCGCGCGATGATGAATGTGGGCGAGCTGACCCGGCCCGCGACACCGAGCCCGGCGGCGATTCCCCTGGTCAGTGCGGTTTTTCCGGCGCCGAGCGGGCCGTCGAGAACGACCAGGTCACCCGGGCGAAGGGTGTCGGCGAGTTCGCGTCCGAAGGCTTCGGTGTCTTCGACGGTGTCGAGCACGCGCTGCTGCGGGTCAGCCACCGACGGCCTCCTCACCGTGCGCGTCGGCCAGGCCCGCGCGCTCGAGCAGCCGGTCGAGTGCGGCCGCGGTCACCTCGGGGAACTGTAGGTGTGGCATGTGCGCCGCCTCACGCACCCGAACCAGTTCGCTGCCCGGCAGTTCCGCCGCGAGGTCGCGCGAGTTACGGAACGGGATCACGATGTCGTGCGCGCCCCCGAGAATCAGCACCGGCATCTCACCCAAAACGGGCAGCGCGGCCGACTCATCATGCAGCTCAATGGCTTTCAGGAACTTCTCGATCGTGGCCACCGGGGTGCGGTCGATCATCATCGTGGTGAACCGCGACAGCGTGGGACTGACCGGGCCGTGGAACGAGCTCACGTGCAGCACCGGGGTGAGCACCTGTTTGCTCGCGCTGCGACTGAACTGCACCAGCGTGGGCGCGGTCCGCACGGCCATCCGGAACCCGTCGACCGCCGGATGACGCAGCAGCTGCATGATCCCGGTCGAGGTCACCTCCGCGGCCGCGGTGCTCAACAGTGCCACCGCGCGCACCCTGGTCGCGAACAGTTCGGGGAACTGCGCGGCCGCCGCGAGCACGGCCATGCCGCCCAGCGAATGCCCGACCAGCACCACCGGCCCCGTGGGCGCGCACTCGCGGATGACGGTGGCCAGGTCGCGGCCCAGCTGCGCGACCGTGCAGCTGTCGGTGGTCGGGGTGCCGGAGCGTCCGTGGCCGCGCAGGTCGAAGAACACCAGCCGAACCCGCGCACCGTACTGCTGCGCCAGGTCACGGCGTTGGAAGTGGAACGACTCCATGCTGTTGCAGAATCCGTGCACGAAAACGACCGTGACCTGGGCGGAGGCGTCACCGTAGGTGCGGGTGGCCAGCGACACACCGTCGTCGGACAGCACCGACCCCGGTTCGTCCTCATCGATGAGCGCGAAGTTCTCGTCGCGATATTCGTCGCGTTCGGCGGGCCAGCGCACCCGCGCGCCGATCTGCCGTAGCGAATGGGCGATGGCCAACCCCGTGAGCAGTCCCGCGGTCGCCAGGCCGCCGCGACGGATCACCGTGCGCCGCGTCATCGGCCGGTCCCCACGTAGCGGCGCACCGCGCGACCCTTTGGCGCGCAGACTATTTCGTAGTCGATGGTGTCCAGCGCCCGCGCCCAGTCCAGCGCGTGCGGGTGTCCCGCGCCGCCGCCGAACAGCACCGCGCGGTCACCTTCGCGCACGCCGCCCGCGTTGTCGCCGAGGTCAACCATGAACTGGTCCATGCACACGCGTCCGACATTACGGTGTCGGGCCCCGCCCAACCACACCTCGAAACGCCCACTCAGCGACCGGAATACCCCGTCGGCGTACCCCGCGGGGATCAGCGCGACCGTGGTGTCGCGCGGCGCCACCCACCGATGCCCGTACGAAACCCCCTCCCCCGCCGCCACTTCCTTCACCAGCGCGACCTCGGCCTGAAACGTCATCGCCGGCCGCAACCCGAACTGCCCCAGCTCAGGAATCGGCGAAAGCCCGTACACCGCGATCCCCGGCCGCACCATGTCGAAATGCAGATCAGGCCTGGTCAGCGTGGCCGCCGAGTTCGAAATATGCACCAGCTCGGGTTCCAGCCCGAACTCCTTGGCCGCCGCGATCGCCTCCACGAACCGCTCCCGCTGCCGATCCAACATCGGATGCGCAGGCTCGTCCGCATGCGCCAGATGCGAAAAAATCGCCCGCAACCGCACCACACCCCCGTCGACCAACCCCCGCAGCGCCCGCAGGACCTGCGGATACTCCGTCACCGACACCCCGTTGCGATTGAGCCCCGTATCCACTTTCACCGACACCGTCGCCATCCGCCCCACCCCCACCGCGGCCCGCTCCACCGCCCGCAACTGCGCCAACGACGACACCCCGATCTCGAGATCCCCCGCGACAGCCCCCGCGTAATCCGCGTCAACAGTGTTGAGCCAACAAAGAATCGGCGCATCGATCCCCGCCGCCCGCAAAGCCAACCCCTCCCCTACCGTGGTAACCCCCAACTCCGCAGCCCCCGCCCCCAACGCCGCGCGCCCCACCTCGACCGCCCCGTGGTTATACCCGTCAGCCTTGACCACCGCCATCACCGCGGCCCCCTGCGCGAACTCCCGCAGCACCCGCACATTATGAGCAATGGCATCCAGATCAACGACCGTCTCCACTTGCGCATTCACCCCATTGATCCTGCCAGGACCCGAACATTTCCCCCCACCTGGGCGCGACAAAACCACCGCCCCACCACCTACACACCCCAATTCCGCCATGCCCGCACCGACCCCCACACCTCGCACACCCCGATTCCGCCCTCACCCCACAAACCCAGCCCCCACCTGCGACCCATAGGGAGCAGCGGCCACGCAGTGGCCG
>NZ_JBHXRG010000021.1:0-99352 GCF_042716995.1 Nocardia sp. NPDC058640 | reverse complement strand
CTGCGGAGGGACCGTAAGTCCTGCCGCCTAGCGGAAGGCACGTCCCTGTGAAACAGGAACCCACCGGAGAGCCGCAAGGTTCAGGAGGAATCCCGACCCTTCAAGGTCGGGAGGATGTCAAGCGGGAGACGCTCGCGCAGTGGGTGGCTGCGGGATATGCGGTGGCGCAGACCGATTATCAGGGGCTCGGGACGCCGGTGGCGATGGGGCATTCGCAGGGCGGTCAGGCGGCGGTGTTCGCGAATGCGCGGGCGCAGCAATGGGTTCCGCAGTTGGAGTTGCTGGGGTCGGTGGCGTTGGCGCCCGCTTCGCATCTGGGACTAGTTGTGCAGGCGGGGGTTGTCAGCAAACGAACCGGCCTGGGCGCGAAGGTCGCGCCCGCGGGGTCGTTGTCGTTCATGCCGTTGTTCGTGCGTGGTGCCCAAACCGTCGCCGACATCGATCCGACGAAATTCCTTGCGCCCGAAGCAGCTTCGAAGATCGACCAGGCCGACGACCGCTGCATCGGCCAGCTGCGTGCCAAAGACTCCTGGGGTGATATCGGCGCGAACGAAGCCTTCTCCGCCGACGCCGATCCCAGCGCCCTGATCCGAGTCCTCGACGACAACGACCCCACCGGGCTGACCTTCACCGCCCCGCTGCTGGTGCTACAGGGCAAGGCAGACGTCGTGGTGATGCCGACCGGCACCGACGCCATGGTCGCCCAGCAACAGTTGACCGGTCGGCCCGTGGAATACCGCACCTATCCTGGTGTCGACCACCGCGGCGTGCTCGCGGCGGGCAACAACGACGCCCTCACCTGGGTGAACGCCCGATTCGGACGCTGATCAGTCGATCCCGTCGGGTCGGTCGACCTGGCGGGTATCGAGGTCGTGAATTATCGGGGTGCGAGATATCGCGCTGTTCGTGACTCGATCGACGGTCCCGCCACTGTCGGGTGCATTCATGAATGCCGAGACCACGTGGTCGCTGAGGTATTGACGTAATTCCAAACGCCATTCGATGGGGAGATCTCGGGGCACCATGTCGAGGGCGTCCTCGACCTCTTCCCATATTCGCGGAAACGGAATTCCGTCGCGTGAGCAGGATTCCACCGCGGTCATCAGTTGCACTGTCAGACAATCCAAATGGACGGTCGTTGTCACACTGAGTCCCGTGTCGTGGAGCAGGTCCAGATCGTCCATTGTTTTCCCCTTACCAGTTCGCACCCCTGCTGATGCGCTCAAGGTACTTGCGGATCGGGGGCACGGGAAATCGTGCAGGGGTTACTGGAGGTTCAGATATGTTTCGGCGGCTCGGTTGTGATCGGCACTGATCGGCCGGGTAGGTTGCAGCGATGATCTCCACGGCCCTGTACTGCGGCACGCGCTGGGACGAGCAGGGTCGATGGTGGTACGAGCTGCTGCGCGAAGACGGGACCACCGAGCGGCTGCCGGGCATCGGCACGCGGCTGGCGTTCCGGATCACCGATTCCCGGCGATACTGCCTGGGGTACAACGGGTTCGGGTCCGCCGGTCGCGGTCGTATCGCTTGCCCGCGCGGGGCTGCGGTCGACAGTGGACGGCAGTGCGAGCAGTGTCGGGTCAAGGAGGGCTGGTCGGTGGTGCACAGCCACCGCGGCCCGCTGTCGGCGCTGCCCGAACAGGTCCGCGACTACATGGCGCAACCGCATCACCTGTACATCGCGTATTTCGGTGACGGCATGACCAAGGTCGGCACGGCGTCGGCGTCGCGGCGGCATCGCCGGCTGTTCGAACAGGGTGCGCTGGTGGCGCGGTTCATCACCGATTCGCCCGACGGGCTGCATGTTCGGGATCTGGAACGCACGGTCACCGAGCGGGCCGGGATCGGGCAGATGGTCGCGGGTGTCACCAAGACCCGAATTCTGACCAAACCCTTGCGGCCGTGGGTGGCGCTGGAATCCGCGGTCGCCGACGCGGCCGAGCACGCGGCGAGCACGTTGCCCGCGGACATTACGCGCACCGACGTCGCGTGGTCGGGCGGGCGCGACTTCTACGCCACCATCCTCGAGCACGGCCGTTTCCCGGTCGCCACCGAAATCGCCGGGGAGCCAGGCGAATACATCATCGACGCGGTCACCGCGCACGGGCATACGATCGCGTGCCGTGACACCGCGGGCGCCAGTGAACTGGTGTTGGTCAACGACACTCGCCTGGTCGGCCGTCGCATCGAACTGGACTCCTCGATCGATGCCGTGGCCGAACCCGCGCAGACCAGCCTGTTCTGATCGGCGCGGGTCGGCGTGCTGTGTTCAGCAGCGGGTCGGGGCCGGTTCGTTGCGGAATCGGGCTTCGATGAAGTTCCAGGCTTCGGGCAGGCCCGCCACCGCGGTGGTCATGTGTTCGGCGATCTGGTAGCGGGAGAACGTGATCGGTGCGCCCGCCTCGCAGTAGCGGGCGGCGACGTCGGCGACGGCATCGTAGGGCGTGAGACCGTCGAAGACGCCCTGCCACAGCATGGTCGGGGTTTCGGGGATGCCGGGGTAGTGCCGCAAGCTGTTCTCCCGCAACACCGCTCGCGCTTCGGGGTTGTCCATCAGGGACTTGGTCGCCGCGAGCTGTTCGGCGCTGCGGACGATGCCGTGGAACAGCAGGAAGCGGCGGCATTCGTCGGCGGTGAAGTCCCGGTACCACAGTCCTTCGCTGTTGAGCTGCTCGGAAATGGGTAGGCGCTGCGGGTATTCGCGTTCCAGGCCCATGGCCGCTGCCCACGCGAGGCCGAAGCCGGGGTGGTGGCCGAAGCCGATGCCGAGGGCCATCTGTTCGAGGTCGGCGGGGATGCCGCCCGCCGCCACGCCCGCCAGCTTCAATTCGGGGGCGTAGGTGGGTTGCATGGCCGCGGCCCATGCGGTGGCCAGTCCGCCGCCGGAGTAGCCGGCCAACGCGATCTGGGACTGGCCCAGACCGAGTTCGGTGGCGCGTTGCAACGCTCGCACACTGTCGAGGGTGACCATGCCGCTGAGCTTGGCCGCGCCATAGGCGACGTTGGGGCCCAGGTAGTCGGGCAGGGCGACCGCCCAGCCGCGGCCCAGCGGCAGGACCGCGCCGAACGCGTCGGGGGTTTCGTCACTGAGCAGTGAATGGGACGGATTGCACTTGGTCCCAAGGGAATTGATCAGCGCCTGATACGACACCAGCGGCGGGTTGGCCACCCCCGCGGGGATCATGACCGTGGTCACGCCCATGATCGGGTCGCCGGCGGAATTGGTGGAGCGGAAGGCGACGTGCCAGATGTCGGTGCCCTGGTAGGGGCCGAGGTTGAACTTGCGTTTGCGGACTACATCACCGGGGGCGAAGTCGCCGATGTCGGCCGGTGCGGCGAAGAACGGGTCGGGATCGGGGGTCGGGTACTGCGGTTCGGAAGTTGCTGCGGGAGCGAACATTCCGACACTGATGGTGCATAACAGCACCGTCAGCGCGGCGGTCCAGATGCGGCGCATGGTGGATCCTTACTGGGGGAGGGTCAGCAGTTGCTCGGCGCGGGCTCGCCGCGGAAGCGGGCATCCAGCCACGCGACGGCAGACGGAAAACCCATGACCGCGGTGGCCAGGTGATCGGGGCTGGGATACAGCTCGGACTGCACCGGCGTCCCGGCCCGGCAGTAGCGCTGGTTGGTGCGCTCGACCGCGTCGACGGGGATGAGCGGGTCGATGGGCGTGTGCCATTCGAAGATCGGCATCGTGGGAACGGGTTCGAACAGTTCGAGGCTGTTCAAGTCGCCCACCTCCCACGCGCGCGGGTCGTCGATGAGCGAGACGGTAGAGGCGAGATCGGAGGCACTGTGCATGGCACCCGCGGCGATGAGTTCAACGGTGCAGCCGTTGGACATCGCGTCTCGCACGGCCAAGCCGGTGTTGTTGAGCTGCCCGGTGATCGGCAGGCGGTCGGGGTACTCGCGTTCGAGCCCGAGCGCCGCGGCCATGGCCAGCCCGAACATGGGATGCGGGGCGAAGCCGAGGGCGCGCGCCATGGTGGTGATGTTCATCGGCACACCGCCCTGCGCGGCCCCGACCAGCCGCAGTTCGGGCGCGTACTGCGGGGCCAGCGCGGCGGCCCAGCCGGTCGCCATGCCGCCGCCGGAGTAGCCGAGCATGGCCGACGGGCTGTCGGCGAGTCCCAGTTCCGCGACCCTGGTGGCGGCGCGGATGCCGTCGAGGGTGATCTGCCCGCCGAGTTTGGCCGCACCGTAGGCGGCGTTCGGGCCGAGGTGATCGGGCAGGGCGATGCTCCAACCGCGCAGCAGCATCGTATTCAGCAGTGGCACAGCACGATAGAGCAGATTCGGGTCGTAGGCGTAGAGGGCACGCGAGACCGCGCACTGGGTGCCGAGGCCGTTGATGATGTGCTGGTACGACAGCAGTGGCGCGCCGGGGCGGTGGTCTTTGGGGGTGAGGATCGTGGTGGTCGCTGCGATCGGGCGACCCTGGGAGTCGTTGGACCGGAACTTCACCAAAGTGACTGTGGCGGTGGGGAAGTAGGGCAGCGGTTCCTGCACGCGGACGGCGAGCACGGCGCCGGGTTCGTGCGCGGCGAGGTCGGCGGGCGCGGCGTAGAAGGGGTCGGGGTCCGGTGCGGGATAGACCGGGGACGCCGTGGCCGGCTGGGGGCCCGTGGCGGCGAGTAGCCCGACCATGACGGCGCAGGCGAGGGTGCGCAGACTAGTTCTCATGCATCACCGCCGCGGCGGGAAAGCGGACGCCGGTGGCGCGTTCGGACGCGGTCCACAACTGTTGCCACAGCGCCCGGTCCTGCGACAATGCGCTCGAGGGGCAGGCGCCGAGCGGGCCGCGGGTGTTGAACAGCTTGGTCGGACCCCAATAGGTGTCGGGGTCCGCGTCCGGTGCGGTGGCGGCGAACAAGATGGATTGTGCTGCGGCGGTGCGTGATTGGCCGATCAAACGGATGAACGGCTCGGAGACCCAGTCCAGTGGGGTCTGCGTCTTGGCGACGAGCCCGGTCGGTGCGACGCCGGGATGCACGGTGTAGGACCGCAGCGACGACCCTGAACCGTGCAGCCTGCGCTGGAGTTCGCGGCCGAACATCAGGGTTGCCAGTTTTGATTCCGGATAGGCGCTGTGTCGACTGTATCGACGTTTCTCGAAACGCAGATCGTCCAGCGGCAGCGTTTTCGTCCAGCCGTGCGAAATGCTCGACACCGAGATGACGCGATCCCTGATCCGGTCCAGGAGCAGGCCGGTCAGGGCGAAATGGCCGAGATGGTTGACACCGAATTGTGTTTCGAATCCGTCGACGGTGCGCGCGAACGGCACATTCATCAACCCGGCATTGTTGATGAGCACATCGAATTCGCCACAGGTTTGCGCGAATCGCCGCACAGCGGACAGATCGGCAAGATCCAGCGCCGCCACCGAAATATCGCCGGTGAGTCGATCGGCGACGGCCTGCCCGCGTTGCGGGTCGCGGCACGCCATGATCACTGTCGCGCCATGGGCGGCGAGGGTGCGGGTCACTTCCTCGCCCAGGCCGCCGTTGGCACCGGTGATAACGAATCGTCGGCCGTGCTGATCCGGTAGCGGATCGGGAGTCCTTGCCATGGCGCATGACCTTACGAATCGCGGCAACCCGGTGGCAATGCGTTTGGAAATTGTCAGGGACACCGCCGCGACGATTGGTCGTTTCCCAAACCGGTCCCGCCCGCACCGAATTCTGCGGTGCGCTGTCGTAGCGTGACGCCCATCAGTGTTGTCGAGTAGACCGTCGGGGCGAATACCCGACCCCGCCCCACTGCTCGCCTCCCCTTCGATTACCGCTGATGCAGGAGATGTTTGCCCTATGGCTCGCGAAGACGAACTACGCACTTACATGAAGAAGGCGATCCGGGAATTGCAGACCACCCGGGCACGTCTCGACGATGTGGAGGCGCGGGCCACCGAGCCCATCGCGATCGTCGGCATGGCATGCCGGTATCCGGGCGGGGTCACCTCGCCCGAGGAACTGTGGCAGGCGGCGGTGGACGGGCGCAGTCTGGTGTCGGAGTGGCCGGCCGATCGTGGCTGGGATATCGAGGGCCTGTTCGATCCGGAACCTGGTGTGCCCGGCAAGTCGTATGTGCGCACGGGCGGCTTTCTCGACGGCGCCACCCAGTTCGACGCGAACTTCTTCGGGATCAGTCCTCGCGAGGCGCAGGCGATGGATTCGCAGCAGCGGCTGGTGCTCGAGACCGCCTGGGAGGCGTTCGAGCGCGCGGGCATCGACCCCACGACCGTACGCGGCAGTGCCACCGGTGTTTTCGTCGGTTTGATGCCGGACTCCGAGGCTCCGTCCTCGCGTGATCTCGACGATCGGGTGCGCGAGACGATCGAGCACTTCCTGATGACCGGTCAGGCATCCAGCGTCGCCTCGGGGCGGGTGTCGTATGTGCTGGGTCTGGAAGGGCCGTCGGTCACCGTGGACACCGCGTGCTCGTCGTCGCTGGTCGCGATCCATCAGGCGGTGCGGTCGTTGCGCTCCGGCGAGTCGACCTTGGCGCTGGCCGGCGGTGTCACCGTGATGGCGACGCCCGCCGCGTTCGTCGCGTTCTCCACCCAGCGGGCCCTGGCGGCCGACGGTCGGTGCAAGTCCTTCGCCGCCGGCGCTGACGGCACCGCGTGGGGCGAAGGCGTGGGCATGTTGCTGCTCGAGCGCGTTTCCGAGGCTCGGCGCAACGGGCACAAGATCCTGGGTCTGGTGCGTGGGACCGCGGTGAACTCCGATGGGGCGTCCAACGGTTTGACCGCGCCGAACGGGCGGTCGCAGCAGCGCGTCATTCGGACCGCGCTGGCGGATGCCGGGTTGACCACGACCGATGTGGACGTGGTCGAGGCGCACGGCACCGGAACCCGGCTCGGTGATCCCATCGAGGCCCAGGCGCTGCTCGCGACCTATGGTGCCGAGCGCGACGGTGCGCAGGCGCTGCTGTTGGGGTCGCTCAAGTCGAATATGGGGCACACGCAGGCGGCCGCCGGGGTCGGTGGGCTGATCAAGATGGTGATGGCGATGCGGCACGGGGTGGTGCCGCCGACGCTGAATGTCGATGAGCCCACGCCGCATGTGGACTGGTCCGCGGGCACGGTTCGGTTGGTGACCCAGGCGCAGCCGTGGCCCGAGACCGGGCGTGCGCGGCGTGCGGCGGTGTCGTCGTTCGGGATCAGCGGCACGAACTCGCATGTTGTTGTCGAGCGGGGGGACGACGTGCCCGCGGATCGGCCCGAAGTTGTTGCGCCGGCGGTTATTCCGTGGGTGGTGACCGCTCGCTCCGCTGACTCGGTGACTGCTCAGGCCAGTGCCCTGCTCGACCGGGTCGATGCGGATCGTGAGGTCGAAGCGGTCGATATCGGTGCGTCCTTGTTGGAGACTCGCGCCCGGTTCGATCACCGTGCGGTGATCGTCGGGCACGATCTCGAGGAGCTGACCGAGGGGTTGCGTGCACTGGTGCAGGGGCGGTCGGTGCCGAATGTGGTGCGCGGCACCGTGACTGCGGCGGTGACGGCGGTGATGTTCCCCGGCCAGGGTGCGCAACGCGTCGGCATGGGGCGCGAACTGTACGACGGCTTTCCGGTGTATCGGGCAGCGTTCGACGAGATCTGCGCGGAGTTCGATCAGCACCTCGAAATCCCTTTGCGTGAACTGGTTTTCGCCGACGATCCGAGCGGGGATCTCGATCGCACCGAAATCACCCAGGTTGCTCTGTTCGCGACGGAGGTGGCGCTGTACCGGCTGGCCGAATCATGGGGCCTGCGACCGGCATTCGTGATGGGGCACTCGATCGGTGAGATCGTGGCGGCCCATGTGGCGGGGGTGTGGTCGCTCGCCGACGCGTGCACCCTGGTCGCGGCGCGTGGCCGGCTGATGCAGTCCGCGCCCGCCGGTGGTGCGATGGTCGCGGTCGCCACCGACGCGGCGACCGTCGCCGATCTGATCCGCCTCTACGACGATGTCAGCATCGCGGCCGTGAACGGGCCTGCGTCCGTGGTCATCTCGGGTGCGGCGAGTTCGGTCGAGGCCATCGCCGAGCAGTTGACGGCCGACGGCGTGCGGACCACCCGGTTGCGGGTGAGTCACGCCTTCCATTCGCCGCGGATGGACGCGGTGCTGACGGAATTCGGTGCCGTGTGCCGCGGTCTGACCTATCGCCCGCCGACGCTGCCGGTGATCTCGGCGCTCACCGGCAAGGTGGCCGAGGCGGCGCAACTGTGTTCGCCGGAGTACTGGGTGAGTCACCTGCGCGAACCTGTTCGCTACCTGGATGCGGTGCGGTGGGCGCGTGAACAGGGCGGGGTGACCTGCTTCGCCGAGATGGGGCCCGGTGCCGCGCTGACGGCGATGGTGCACGAAATCGCCGACGACGGTGAGGCTTTGACCGCTGCCGCGCTGCAGCGACCCGGCATCGCGGGTGACCTCGCGTTCGTGGCGGGACTGTCGGCGCTGTACTCGAGCGGGGCCGCGCTGGATCTGTCCGTGCTGTTCGAAGGGTCCGGCGCGCAGTCGGTCGAGCTGCCGACGTACGCCTTCCAGCGTGACCGGTACTGGCTCGCGGTGTCCGAGGGCAGCAATGTGCGTGGCGCCGGGCTCGATGCCGCCGAGCACCCGCTGCTCGGTGCGAAGATCGGCCTCGCTCAGGACGGCGGGCTGCTGCTGACGGGACGACTGTCGTTGCACTCGCATCCGTGGCTGGCCGGGCACCGCATCGGTGACGCCGTGCTGCTGCCCGGCACGGCGTTCATCGAACTCGCTTGGCACGCAGGACAACTGGTGGACTGCCCGGTCGTGGGTGAACTCGTGCTGGAATCGCCGCTCGTGGTGCCCGAGAGCGGCGCGGTGGAGCTGCAGGTGATCGTCGGTCCGGCGCAGGAGTCAGGGCACCGGACGGTCGGGGTGTATTCACGTGTGCAGACTGCTTCCGGCGAAGAACTGCCGTGGATCGGACATGCCACCGGCACGTTGCAACCGGCGGCGGAGATCGCGATGGTTCCGGCCGATGGGGGTGCGTGGCCGCCGGTGGGCGCTGTCGCGGTGGCGGTGGGGGAGCCGTATGAGGCGATGGCGGCTGTCGGGTATCACTACGGGTCCGCCTTCCGCGGTCTCGGGCAGATCTGGCGTCATGGCGAGGACGTGCTGGCCGAAGTGGCTCTGCCCGAGTCGGATGCGGCGGAGGCCGCCGACTTCGGGCTGCATCCCGCGCTGCTCGATGCCGCACTGCACGCGATGATCGCGACAGGCACGGTCGGGCCGACCGAATCGGGCAAGATCCGTCTCCCGTTCGCGTGGGAAGGTGTGTCGCTGCACGCGGTCGGTGCGACGTCGCTGCGTGTTCGTCTCACGCCCGCGGGCACGGACCGGATCCGGCTGGAACTCAGCGATTCGGCGGGCCGACTTGTCGCTAGCGCGGAATCCCTTGCGCTGCGCGAGATCTCGCTGGAGGCCTTGGGGCAGCGGCCGTCGACCTCGGATGGCGGGCTGTACGAGATGAACTGGGTGGGGGTTCCGGGGGTCGAACCTGTTGGGGGACAGGGCGAATGGACCCAGCTGGAGTCTGCGGCCGAGTGCGTCTCGGTGGAGTATTGCGAACGAACCGACAGGAACCTCGTTGTCGTGCGCGTTCTCGGCGATGCCATCGCGCCCGGCTCTACGGTCGATCGCGCCACCGATGTCGAGTCGACCAGTCGGCTCCGCCCGGATGCCTTGCGCGAGTCCGTCATTGCCGTGCAGACGGTGGTGCAGGAACTACTGGCCGATGACCGGTTCACCAAGGCACTGATCGTTTTCGTGACCAACGGCGCGGTGGCGGTACACGGTGCCGAAGATGTCGCCGATCTGGCCGGTGCCGCCGTGAACGGGCTGCTGCGTACCGCGCAGAACGAGCATCCGGGGCGCATCGCGCTGCTCGATCTCGATGGTCGCGGCGACTACCGGGAGGCGGTGTCGATCGCCGCCGCGCACCCCACAGAGCCGCAGTTGGCGATCCGACACGGTGAAACGCACGCGCCACGCCTGGTCCGCGCTGGGGCGGACACAGTCGGATCGGCCGAACTGCTCACCGGCGGCGACTGGCAACTGGTCGACCACGGCCGGGGAACTCTCCACGGCGACAACATGATTCTGACCCCGCAGCCCGAAGTGGAGCCGCTGGGACCGGGGCAGGTACGGATCGCTGTCCGGGCGGCGGGTGTCAACTTCCGTGACGTGCTGATCGTGCTCGGGATGTACCCGATCCCCGACACCGCCATCGGTGGCGAAGGTGCGGGCGTGATCGTCGACATCGCCCCTGACGTCACCGATTTCACGGTGGGCGACCGGGTGATGGGCATCTTCACCGGCGTCAGCGCCACCGTCGTGGCCGATCAGCGGACCGTCATCGAGATCCCGGCGGGCTGGTCCTTCGAGGACGCGGCCGCCGCGCCGATCGTGTTCGCCACCGCCTACTACTCCCTGGTCGACCTGGCTCAGGTGCGGGCGGGGGAGTCGTTGCTGATCCACGCCGCCACCGGCGGTGTCGGCATGGCCGCGGTGCAACTGGCTCGACACCTCGGCTTGGACCTGTACGTCACCGCCAGTCCGGGCAAGTGGGATGTGTTGCGCGCGAACGGCTTCGCCGACGAACGGATCGGCAACACCCGGACGACCGACTTCAAGGACAAGTTCCTCGAGGTCACCGCCGGTCGCGGTGTCGACGTCGTGCTCGATTCGCTGGCGGGCGACAAGGTCGACGCGTCGCTGGACCTGCTCCCGCGCGGCGGTCGGTTCATCGAGATGGGCCTGACCGACCTGCGCGACGCCGACGAGATCGCACAGACCCATCCCGGCGTGCGCTACCAGAACTTCATCCTGATGGAGGCGGGGCCGGACCGCTTGCACGAGATCCTGACCGAGTTGCGCACCCTGTTCGAATCCGGTGTGCTGCAACCGCTTCCGGTGACCAGGTGGGATGTTCGACGGGCACCCGAGGCTTTCCGGCAGTTGAGTCAGGCCCGGCACGTCGGCAAGTACGTGCTGACCGTGCCGACCCCGCTGAATCCCGCCGGCACCGTCCTGGTGACCGGCGGCACCGGCGGGCTCGGCGCACTGGCCGCCCGCCACCTGGTGACCGCCTACGGTGCCCGGCGCCTGCTGCTTACCAGCCGCCGCGGACCCGCAGCCGACGGTGCGGGCGAACTCGCGGCCGAACTGTCCGCGCTCGGCGCCCAGGTCGACATCGCCGCCTGCGATGTCAGCGACCGCGACGCCCTCACCGCCCTGATCGCGGCGATCCCCGCCGCACACCCGCTGACCGCGGTGGTCCACACCGCCGGCGTCGTCGAGGACGCCCTGTTCACCAAGCACACCCCCGAACACATCTCAAAGGTGTTCCGCCCCAAGGCCGATGCCGCCTGGCACCTGCACGAAGTCACCAGCGGGCACGCCCTGTCGATGTTCGTCCTGTACTCCTCGATCGCGGGCCTGCTCGGCAACCCCGGCCAGGCCAACTACTCCGCCGCCAACGGTTTCCTCGACGCGCTGGCCCACCACCGCAGGCACCGCGGACTGCCCGCGACCGCCATGGCGTGGGGTCTGTGGGAGCGCGGCACCGGCATCACCGGCCACCTCACCGAGCGTGACCTGCAGCGGATGCGCCGCGAAGGCCTGATCCCGCTCACCGACGACGACGGCATGGCCCTGTTCGATGCCGCGCTGACGACCGGCAGGCCGCTCGCGGTCCCCGCCCGCCTGGACCTCACCGCGCTGAGCTCGCTGGGCGACGTGGACGACATGCCCGCGATGCTGCGGTCGTTGCTGCGCGGTGGTCCACGCCGGGCGGCCGGGAGCGGCAGCGACGAGTCGGTGAAACTGCTGTCGAGCCTGATCGGGCAGGAACCCGCGGAACAGGAGCGGATCATTCTCGGCGTCATCCGCTCACACGCGGCCGCGGTCCTCGGCCACGCGTCCGCAGAGGCCGTGCCCGCCGAAACCGCGTTCACCGACCTGGGTTTCGACTCGCTGGGCGCCGTGGAGTTCCGCAACCGACTCGAGGCCGCGACCGGCGCGAAACTGCGCACCACGATCGTGTTCGACTACCCCAACGCGGCGGCACTGGCCAACTACCTGCGCACCGAGATCGCCCCCGTGGACGATCCGGGAGCGCGGATCGTCGGACAGCTCGACGCACTCGCCGCCGGTTGCGTCGGCGTGGAACTGCCGCCGGAGCGGGTCGACGAGCTGATGGTGCGGATCAACGACCTCGTGCGCACCCTGCGCGGCGGCGCGAACAGTGAGCTCGTGGACAACATCGACGGTGCCGATGACGACGCGCTGTTCGACCTGATCGACCAGGTCCGTTCGGTCTGAGTGAGAAAGCGAGAATCGAATGGCCACTGAAACGGAATTGCGCGCCTATCTCAAACGCGCCACCCGGCAGCTGCAGGAAACCCGGCAGCAGCTCGGTGACGAGCAGGCACGCGCACGGGAACCGATCGCGGTCGTGGGCATGTCGTGCCGGTTCCCCGGCGGGATCACCTCACCGGAACACCTGTGGGAGGCGCTGATCCAGGGGCGTGACCTGATCACCGAGTTCCCGGCCGATCGCGGCTGGGACGTCGACGGGTTCTACGATCCCGACCCGGACAAATTCGCGAAATCCTATGTGCGCGAAGGTGGTTTCCTCGACGGTGCCGGTGAGTTCGATGCCGGGTTCTTCGGGATCAGCCCGCGCGAAGCCGAGGCGATGGACCCGCAGCAGCGGCTGTTGCTCGAGCTCGCTTGGGAATCGGTCGAGCAGGCGCGGGTGGACCCGATGACGTTGCGCGGCAGCGACACCGGTGTGTTCGTCGGGTTCAGCGATCAGGGTTACGGGTTCGGCGCCACGCAGGCCTGGGACGGTGCGGAGACGTACTACTTCACCGGCAATCACGCCTCGATGGCGGCGGGTCGGGTCGCGTATCTGCTCGGGCTCGAGGGTCCGGCGGTCACCGTCGACACTGCCTGCTCGTCGTCGCTGGTGGCCGTGCATCAGGCGATGCAGTCGCTGCGGCTGCGGGAGTGCGGGATGGCACTGGCCGGGGGTGTCACGGTGATGTCCACGCCGATGCCGTTCGCGCTGTTCTCGCGTCAACGTGCGCTGGCGCCCAACGGGCGGTGCAAGTCGTATGCGGCGGGCGCGGACGGGACCGCGTGGGGTGAAGGGGTCGGATTCGTTCTGTTGGAACGGCTTTCGGACGCCCAGCGCAATGGACACCGGGTGCTCGCGGTGCTGCGCGGGTCCGCGGTCAACAGCGACGGTGCGTCCAACGGGCTCACCGCGCCGCGCGGACCGGCGCAGCAGCGGGTGATCGGGTCGGCGCTGGCCAATGCCGGGCTGCGGGCGGCCGATGTCGATGTGGTGGAGGGGCACGGCACCGGCACCGTGCTGGGCGATCCGGTGGAAGCGCAGGCCCTGCTCGCCACCTACGGGCAGCGCGAGGGCGGGCCGCCGTTGCTGCTCGGTTCGGTGAAATCCAATATGGGACATACACAGTCGGCCGCGGGGATCGCCGGGCTGATCAAGATGGTGCAGGCGATTCGCCACGAGATGGTTCCGCCCACCCTGCACGTGGACGCCCCGACCTCGCACGCGGACTGGTCGGGAAATCGTATCCAGCTCGCCTTGCGGCCACAGTCGTGGCCCACGACCGGGCACGAGCGCCGAGCGGGGGTGTCCTCGTTCGGCATCAGCGGCACCAATGCTCACTTGATCGTCGAACAAGCGCCGGAACCTACAGAGCCCGAGCACGATTCGGCCGACGAGCGGTCGACACCGAGGCATACGTCTACGCCGAGGCCGATGGCCGCGCAGGTGCCCGCGCTGACTCGACAGCCGCTGCTCCAACAGGAGACGACGCACCCACCCCTTCCATGGCTGTTGTCGGCGCGCAACGCAGCCGCACTGTGTGACCAGGCGGATCGTTTGCGCGCGGCTGTGATGGATTCGGCGCATGACCTCACCGACATCGCCCACTCCCTGGCAACCACGCGAACACGTTTCGACCACCGTGCCGTGGTGGTGGCGAACACGCGCAAGGAGTTCCTGGACGGGCTCGATGCCGTCGCCGAAGAGCACACCGCCGCCTCGGTCGTCCTGTCACGCCGAGGCGCCGGCGGCAAACTGGCGATGATGTTCCCCGGTCAGGGCGGACAACTCGCGGGCATCGGCAGCGGGCTGTACGACACGTACCCGGTGTTCGCCGAGGCCATCGACAAGCTCTGCGCCGCGTTCGACGCCCACCTCGAAAACCCGCTGCGCGCAGTGATGTTCGACGACGGGGAGCTGCTCGCACGCACCGACTACACCCAGCCCGCTGTTTTCGCACTGCAAGTCGCGCTGTTCCGCCTGCTCGAATCTTGGGGAACGACACCGGATTTCGTCGTCGGCCACTCGGTCGGCGAACTCTCCGCCGCGCACGTGGCGGGTGTGTTGTCCCTCGAAGACGCGGTCACCGTGGTGGCCGCGCGCGGTCGGTTGATGCAGCGCATGGCGGCGGGGGCGATGATCTCGGTGCGGGCCTCGCTCGCCGACGTCACCGCCTCGCTCGCCGGGCACGAGGCGCAGGTATCGGTCGCCGCGGCCAACGGGCCGAACGCCACCGTGATCGCCGGCGATACCGCCGCCGTCGGCGAACTCGCACGGCATTGGCGCGACCGCGGCCGCCGAGTCGCGCGGCTCGGCGTCGACCGTGGCTTCCACTCCCCACACGTGGACGCGATCGCCGACGAGTTCCGCGCGGTCGTGGCGTCCGTGCGGCTCGAGGAACCGAGGATCCGCATGATCTCCACCGTGACGGGCACGGAACCGGCACCGGGGCAGCTGACTTCGATCGAACACTGGGTGCGCCAAGCCCGCGAACCGGTGCTGTTCCACGACAGTGTGCTGCGATTGCACGAAGCAGGCGTTGCCACCTACCTCGAACTCGGCGCGGGCGACACGCTGTCCGGCCTGGTCTACGAAACGCTCGCCGACACCGGCAGCACCGCCATCCCGGTTTTGCGGCCGGGCGCCGACGAAGCGACATCGGCGGTGAAAGCCGTTGCGGGAGCATGGGTTGCCGGTGCCGAGGTCGACTGGTCGGCGCTGTGCTCCGACGAGACGACCAGGACCGTGGACCTGCCCACCTATCCGTTCCAACACCGCCGCTACTGGGTCCACACCGACAGTGCCGTGTTGGAGAGCATGATCGGCGCGGCCGGCGCCGAACTCGCCGGTGACGGATCCGGCAACCAACGCCACGGGATGGTCAGGGAGCTGCGGACCGTGCGCCCCGACTTCCAGGCGGTCCCACAGGACCAACGCGCCGAAGTCGCCGTGCGCCTGGTCGTGGCCCAGATCCGGGAAATTCTCATCGACCTACCCGAGGACGAGATCGACCTCGACGCAACAGTTCTCGCGATCGGCCTGACCTCCCTGTCCGCGCTGGAACTGCGCAGCAGAATCAATGTCGCCGCGGGAACCCACCTTTCGCTGGAAGACCTGTTCACCCACCCCACGCCCCGCGCGCTGGGTGCCGTACTCGCCACCCGTATCTGGAGCGACGCGTCGACCCATGAGGCGGTGCTCGCATGACCGGCCTGTCGGCGGTGCGCGGCACCCTCACCTTCGACCAACTGGTACCGGCCGCGCTGGCCCATCGGCGCGGCCTGGCCGAGGTCTACGTCGCCGACACCGCGATCGTGGGCAGCTCGGAATTCGTAGTCGCAGTGCAGGTTCCGCGGGCGCACTCGCTGTGGTTCGATCGGCTGGTCGGCTACCACGACCCGTTCTCCGCGCTCGAGGCCGTGCGCCAAGCCCTGCTGGTGGTCGGTCAACGCCACCTCGGTGTTCCCGCCGACGCGCCGGCGAGCCTGCAGCGGATGTCGTTCGCGGTGGAGGACCTGAGCGTGTTCCGCGACAGCGAACGAGACCCCTTCGAGGGGATCGTGCGCCTGCGTCCGGGGGCTGCGGGCACCGGGCGCGGTTACTACCACGACGTGTCCTTCGATGCCACGCTCACCGTGCGCGGCGCGCTGGCAATGACCGTGCGCGGCAGCGGGATCACGTTCCCGCGCGAGGCATACGACGAGTTCCGTGCCCTGCAGCAGGGCAAGCGCGCCGGCCTCGCCCCGGTCGCCGCCCGGCCTGCACGGCGACTACCTCCTGAACTGGTCGGACGTCGCGATCCCCGTAACGTCGTGCTCGCCCGCAACACCGCGCAGGAGATGGTCGTGGTGGTCGACCGGGCGCATCCGAGCTTCTTCGACCACCAGTACGACCACGTTCCCGGCCCGCTGCTGCTCGAGGTGTTCCGGCAGGCGGCGGTCGTGGCTGCCACCGACGCCGGGTTGCTCGAATCCCCGGTCGCCGCGGTGATAGACGTCGAGGCGCAGTTCACCGACTTCGCCGAGTTCGACGCCGAGATCACCTGCACCACAGCCGCTGTGGGCGACCTCGACCTCGACGAGATCACCGTCGAAGTCGCCCTGCACCAGTACGGCAACCGCATCGCCCTCGCGCACGTCGAGCTGGCGCACTATCCCGTGTCGCGGGAAGCAGAGGAGAACGCATGAGCACCCCACCGTCAGGCGCGCGGTTCGCGGTGATCGGTGGTGGCCTGTCCGGCATCGGCGCCGCGTTCGCCCTGCACCGGGCCGGCCACACCGTGGAACTGTTCGAGCAGGACTCGGTGCTCGGTGGTCGCTGCGGGTTCGACACCCTCGGCGGCAGGCCGATCATGATGGGCGGCAAGAACATCGGGCGCCACTACGAGCAGTTGCGCGAGTTCATCGCCGCCTCGGGACATCGCGCGTTCGAGGAGTTCGGGATCAACAGCTCGCAACTGATCAACGAGCAACTGGTGACCCTGGACAACCCCGGCGTCGCGGGCTTCGTCCGCCACCTGCTGCGGATGGGCTCGCCGGTCGACGCGGCCCGGATGCTGTATTACGGTGCGCGCGTGCGGTTCGACGAACGCCACCGCTTCCTCGGCTCGGACTACTTCGGTGCTGGGGGCAACGACGACGTGGCACTCGGCGCGCACTTCGGCGCTGACTTTGGGCGTAATGTCCTGCGGCCGTTAACAGTTCGGCTGAATGCTGCCGAGCCCGATGAGGTGTATCTCGGCGCGTTCGGGGTGAGCCTGGGCATGGTGCAGGACCGGTACGACCAACTCGTCGACGGGATGCAACCGGTGCTGGACTGGTTCGCCGGGCAGGTACCGGTGCGGCTCAACACCCGCGTGGATCGCCTCGTGGTGCGAGACGGCCGGGTAGCAGGGCTGGACGCGTCGGAAAACGGCGGGCCCACAACGTTTTCCGAGTACGACGGCGTGGTCGTCGCGATCCCGGCCTACGCGGCCGCGACCCTGCTGGAACCGGTGATCCCCGCACTGAGCAAGGCGCTGAGCGAGGTGGCCTACTACCCGTCCACCGTGGCGGTGGTGCAGTACGAGAAGCCGTTCTTCGGCAGCACCGTTCGGTCGATCGCGTTCGATTCCGGCCCGTGCAGTGCCGCCGGCGTCTACGGCATCAACGACCTGGACATCGTCCGCTACACCTTCAGCGGGCGCGAGGCTCGGCCACTGCCCGACGCGCAGCAGCTGGCGCGGTGGATCGACGAGGCCGAAACGAAAGTGCGCAATCACCTCGGCGGACCGCCGGTGGCTCGGGTGCGCACCGAGACACGCAGCTGGGCCGCAGCACACTGCGCTTACCTCCCTGACCACGCCGGGTTCCGCACGGTGGTGCGTGACCAGACCGAATCCGTTGCGGGACTGCAACTCGCGGGCGACTACCTGCTCGGCGCGCAACTGGAAGCCTGCTACCGATCCGGCGTCGCCGCCGCGCGCGCACTGGTCGCCTGACATGGGCGGCGTCGCGGGAAAGCTACGCGGCGCCCCTGGTGTGCACCAGATCGTCAGCCAGCAAGGCGATGCGGGCCCGCAGAATGCCTTCCGCGGTGGTCAGATCGAGGTCGGTCAGACCGCTGACCCGCCGCAACCGGTAGTCGATGGTGTTGGGGTGCACGTGAAGTCGGCTGCCGGTGGCTTTGCGGTTCAGGCCCGTGGCCATGTAGGTGCGCAGTGTTTCCAACAGCTCGGGGTGGTCGCCCAGCGGGGCGATGACACCGGCGAGGTGTTTGCGCGCCGGGCCGGGCCGGGTCAGCTGGTATTCGATCGCCACATCCGAGAGTTGGTACAGCCCCGGCGGTTTCGCGATGCCACGCACCAGATCGAGCAGTTCGTGTGCCTCCTCGGTGGCCGTGGGGATCCGCTCGGTCGAGGCGGGCACCAGGGTCGCGGTGAGCCGCACACCCGAGGTCGCGCTGATCGTGCCCAGCACCGCATCGGTCAGCTGCGGCATGTCCGGTTCGTCGCTGGGAATCAGCAGGGTGCCGCCGTTGGTGCTCAGCAGTGCCAGCGACCGCGAGGCGAACGCGTCGGCCAGCGCCGCCTGCACCCGCCGCAGCTTGCGACGCGCGACCACCTGGGCATCGACACGGGGATCGAGCTCCTCGGGAAGTTCCGGAATCATCAGTGCCACAACCTGATACGACTGCGCCACCCTGATCCCGGTCTGCCGGGTCAGCGCGCCGACCCCGTGCCCGCTCAGCAATGCCGACACCATCGTCTGCGCGCCGGTTTGATGTTCCTTGGCGACCTGGCGCTGCTCGTCGAGGTAAGCACTGGTCACCGTCGCGTTGATCACCTCGAGCGTGCGCAGCAGCAGCCGGGTGCCCGCCACGACCTCGGCCAGATCATCGGCGGTCACCTGGCCGACGACGAGTTCGAACCCGATCCGGAACCCCTCGGCGTACGCGCGCAACAGCGTCCCGACGGGCACACCTTCGCGCGCGTGCTGCGCCGACGCGGCCCGCAACGCCACCAACTGCTGCTCGGACGGGGTGGTGCGTTTGTCGAGCATTTCCATCGCCAGCATCAAACAGCGGCGGGTGAACTCGGTGATGTCGCCGCGCATCGCCTCGCTGGGCAGCGCCTGGCACGGCATGACGTTCTCGGCGAAGTAGGTGACCAGGTGCGACACCAGCTCGTCGGCATTGCCGAGAAAGCTCGACACGGATCGGCCGTCCGCGGTGGTGATCGGGTGCGGGACCCGGTCGATAGCTGAGAAAGTCATCGAGTTCACTCCGTTGTGCAGGCAGCGAGGGGGGCTCAGGTGCGTCCTGTGTGAATCGCAACATAGCCACAATCGGAGTCGTAGTTGCCCCTCCCATCACATCGCCTGGTGGGCTCACGAGACCTCGAGAGCCCGATTGTGTGGACTCACAAGCGGGGGTGCGGGGCGGCGAGTTGCTCGCGCAGGGTGTCCAAGCCCATGCCGCCCAGTCGCAAGGCGCGGGTGTGGAAGTCCTTCACGTCGAATGCCGCGCCCGCGCGTTCGCGGGCCTCCTCGCGGGCCGTGAGCCACATGCGTTCGCCGAGTTTGTAGGCAGGCGCCTGACCCGGCCAGCCCAGGTAGCGGTCGATTTCGTCGCGGGCGGTGGTTTCGTCGACCAGTGTTCGGGTCAGGAGGAATTCCAGACCGAGATCGGGAGTCCACCGCTCTCCCGCGTGAAAGTCGTTGCCCGCGGGGATCTCCCACTCGAGATGCATCCCGATGTCCACGATCACGCGCGCGGCACGGAACAGCTGCTGGGCCAACATCCCGAACAGGTCGCCGTCCTCGGTGAGATAGCCCAGTTCCTGCATGAGACGCTCCGCGTACAGCGCCCAACCCTCGCCGTGCCCGGAGGTGAACGACATCATCCGCTGGTACTTGTTCAGCGAATCCGCCTCGCGCACCGCGGTCGCGATCTGCAGGTGATGGCCGGGCACGCCCTCGTGGTAGACCGTGCTGGCCTCGCGCCAGGTCTGGAAATCCTGTTTGCCCTGCTCCACGGACCAGGTCATGCGGCCGGGACGGCTGAAATCCGCGCTCGGGCCGATGTAGTACGCGCCGACCACGCCGCCCGGCGGTGCGATGGTGCACTCCAGAGTCATGAGTTCGTCGGGGATCTCGAAGTGCTTGTCGCGCAACGACTCCAGCGCCTGGTCGGACGTCTGCTGCATCCAGTCCCGGAGCTCGTCCTGTCCTGTCAGGGTGTACTTCGGGTCGGCGTCGAGCAGGGTGGCAGTTTCCGACAGTGACGCCCCCGGTGCGATGCGGTCCGCGATCGCCGCCATCTCGGCTTCGAGCCGCGCGAACTCCGCCCAACCCCACGCATAGGCCTCCTGCAGGTCCAGGTCGGCGCCGGTGAAGTAGCGCGACCACAGGCGGTAGGTCTGCTCGCCGACGGCGTCGGTGACCGGCGCGATCGGCACCAGCTCCGAACGCAGGAAGTCGGCCAGCTCGGCGTAAGCCCGTTCCGCTGCCAGGGCGCCCTGTCGCAGGTCGGTCAGCGGAGCACCGTCTAGTTCTTCCGCGGCGGCCACGAAGGTGCTGAAGAACCCTTCCTTTCCGGCCGAACCCGCCCACGTATCGGCCTGTTCGGCCACCTTCACGACCTGCCGCAGCGCGCAGATCTGTCCGCGCCGCACCCCGACCAGCAGCGAGGCCCGCACGCCGGCCAGCGCCTCGGGCACTCCCGCGAGTCGCCGCGCGATCACCGTCCAGTCCGCGGCGGTGTCGGTGGGCATCACGTCGAACACCATCCGAATGTTCTGCACCGGACTCTCGATCACATTGAGCGAGGTCAGCGGCAGTCCGGCGTCGTGGATTTCCACTTCGAGCCCGATTCGTTCGATGAACACGGCTTTGGCCACGCGTTCGCTGTCATCGGTGGGTTCGGCGGACTGGATGGCGCGCAATGCCTTTCGTGCCAGCTCGGCTCGAACAGCATGTCCCGCGGGCGAATAGTCTGTCAGCGCGTCGTCGTGCCCGGGCAGGCCGAACATGGTCGCCAACACCGGATCGGCGGCCGCGGCCTCGTCGACGTACCGATCACAGATTTCGTGCACACTCTCAACCATGTAGACACGCTAACGGTCTTCGGGCGCTGGCGCGTCGGCCGCGTGCTCGGCCCGGAGTCGGTGAGACTGATTCGCTATGGATCAGTTGGTGCTAGTGCTGGCGATATTGCTGGTGGCGATCATCGCGGAGTCGGTGTCCGACCGGATCGGGGTCGCGTCGTCGATCCTGATGACCGTGTTCGGCTGCGTGCTCGCGCTGATCCCCGCTGTTCCCCAGCTCGAGATTCCACCGGACGTGATCCTGCCGCTGGTGTTGCCGCCGCTGCTGTACGCCGCGGCCAGACGCACCTCCTGGCGTCAGTTCGCCGAGAACTGGCAGGTCATCACGCTGCGGGCGTTCGGGCTGGTGTTGGTGACCGCGGCTGCGGTGGCCACGGTCTTCCACGCCTGGAACCCGGCGACCCCGATCGCGGTCGCGGTGGTGCTCGGTGCGTTGGTGGCGCCGCCCGATCCCGTGGCGGCCATGGCGATGGCGGGCAAGCTCGGGTTGCCGCGCCGGTTGATCGTGCCGCTGGGCGGAGAGGGTCTGTTCAACGACGTGACCGCGATCGTCATCTACTCGGTGAGTGTGCAAGCGGTGGTCACCGGGCTGTTCTCGCCATGGCACGCCCTGCGCGACTTCCTGATCGCCGCGGTCGTGGGTGGGCTCGCGGGGCTGGTCTTCGGCTGGTTCGGCGCGAAACTGACCAGCTGGCTCAGCACCGTCACCTGCGAAATCTCGCTCAGCCTGCTGCTGCCGTTCATGGCCTACGCCACGGCCGAGCACTGGGAAGGGTCGGGCGTGCTCGCGGTGCTGGTGTGCGCGCTGTACCTCACCGACGCGCTCACCAAGACCGTGGACCGCAGCTACCGGCTGGTCGCGGACTATTTCTGGGACATCATCGAAATGCTGATCACCGGGTTCGCTTTCGCCCTGATCGGCCTCGAACTGCAGGTGGTGCTCGAAACCGCGGGCAGCGACTGGCGGCAGCTGGCGGGGGTCACGGTCGTGGTGGTCGCGGTGGTGGTGCTGGTACGGCTGGTCTGGTTGCTGGCGACCTGGTGGCTGATGCTGCGGTACTCCAAGAAATACGCCGAACGCGCACCCCTGAGCTGGCAGGAGGTGGTCGTCACCTGGTGGGCGGGCATGCGCGGCGTGGCCACGGTCGCGCTGGCGCTGGCGATCCCGTTCACCATCGAGTCCGGCGCCGACTTCCCCGCCCGGTCACAGGTGCTGTTCATCGCGTTCGCGCTGGTGCTGTTCACACTGCTCGTGCAGGGCCCGACCCTGCCGTGGCTGGTCCGCGTCACCGGCGTGCACGCCGACACCCAGCAGGAACGCGCCTACGAACGCGACCTGTGGACCAGAGTCGTGCGCGCCGAACTCGACACCCTCAAAGCCATCGCGGTCCGCGACGACCTGCCCGAAGACCTCTACGACAACATCAAAGACAACCTGCGCCGCTTCACCGCCAAAGCCGACCCCGAAGCAGCCTCCGACGACGCCAAAGCCACGGCGGCCCTGGAACGAGTACGCGAACGCCGCGACACCGTGCGCGCAGTCCGCGCCGAGGTCAACGAGGCCGGCCGCACCGTGGCATTGGAAGCTCGCCGCGAACCCGGTATGCCACCCGAAGTCGTCGACCGGGTGATCCGCCGCCTCGACCTGGGACCGAGTTAGGACCGCCGGCGCACCATTTCGTGTTATGCCTCGGGCGTGCGGGACAGCACCGCCACCAGAAAATCGGAGCCGTCGGTGAAGGGGCGTAGATCCCAGGTCGACAGCAGCAGATCGGGTGTGAGACCGGCGGATTCGGCGTCGGCGAGGAACTCCGTGAACTCGTAACCGCGGTCCGCCCCGAACCCGATGACGGCTCGGCCGGTCGGCGCGAGATGGCGGGCGAAATTGGTCAGTACCGCGGACCGGGTGGACGGCGCCAGGAACGTCACCACGTTGCCCGCGCACACGATCGCGTCGAAGTCGCCGGGCACATCGAGTTCGGCCAGATCCCCGACCAACCACGTCGGGCCGGGATAGTCCGCCCGCGCCGCCTCGATCAGCACCGGGTCCACATCGACACCCGTCACCACGTGCCCGGCACTGTGCAGATACCCACCAACGCGCCCCGGCCCACACCCGGCGTCGAGCACCCGACCACCACGCCCCAGCAGCGCATCGATCAACCGCGCCTCGCCGACAATGTCCTCACCTTTGGCAGCCAGGTCCCGAAATCGCTGCACATACCAGCTCGAATGCGCCGGATCAGCGGCAACGAGCTCCTCCCAGCCGCTGGGCGTGCGCTTGCTCGACGCGTCCATGATCGCTGCCTTCCGCCGCGGACAATCTGTCAGGGGCTTGCGGACCAACCGTATCGGGTTGCCGTGCTCGTGCCCCAGCGCCTCGGCCGGGCATGGCGGGTACACCCGCGCGGACACTTACCGCTGATACTCCCGGACATAGTCCGTGTCGACTCCCACCGCGCCCACGACAGTCGCGCCACCCGGGTGACCCAGCGGAGCCGCGCGCCCCGGCAAGGGCTCGCTGAAGAAGCGGGCGTTCTCGACGACGAATTGTTCCTGCCCCGAAGGGATATCGTCCTCGTAGTGAATCGCCTCCACCGGGCAGACCGGTTCACACGCGGCGCAGTCGACGCACACGTCGGGCTGGATGTAGGCCATCCGCTCGCCGATGAAAATGCAGTCGAGAGGGCATTCCTCGATGCAGGCACGATCCAGGACATCGACGCAGTCGGCACCGATCACAAACGTCACGTTGCGCTCCTTCGGTTCTCGCCCGCGACGCGGGGTGGCCCCGATCCTGGTCCGCATCGGCCCGCCCGGGTAGGGGTGCACTGCCTATCACCACATAAGCGGCACTTATGCGCGCCGAAAATTGCCATATGCGCCGATTCGGATTCGTTGGCACGATCGGGGGGTCGAAACAACCGAGACGTAGGGGAAACGATGACGATTCTGGTTACTGGGGCAACGGCGAATATCGGTCGGATGGTGGTGGATCAGTTGATTGCGGGCGGGGCGCGGGATGTTCGCGCGTTGACCATCGATCCGGAGAAGGCGGCGTTGCCCGCGGGGGTGGAGGTGGTGCGGGGGCATCTGGGGCGGCCGGAGAGGTTGGGGGCGGCGTTCGAGGGGGTGGATCGGATGTATTTGGCGCCTTCGCAGGGCGACGTCTCCGAGGTGCTCGAGGTGGCGCGTGCGGCGGGGGTGCGGCAGGTGGTGGATCTGTCGGGGGAGCCCGAAAGTTGGTGGGGCAGTGTGTGTACCGCTGTCGAGGGCAGTGGGATCGAATGGACGCATCTGTGGCCGGCCGACTTCATGGAGAACACGCTGTCGTGGTCCCAGCAGATCCGTGCGGCCGGGTCGGTCCGGGAACCGCACCCGGAGACCGCGAGCGCGCCCATCGCGATGAGCGACATCGCCGCGGTGGCCGCCACCGCACTGCTGACCGACGGTCACCTGGGCCGCGCCTACTCGCTCGGCGGACCGGAAATCCTCACTCGCGCTGAGCTTGTCGCGCAGCTGGCCGATGCCCTCGACCGCGACATTCCCTTCGTGCGGTCCAGCCGGGAGGAGACCATCGCTGCCCTGACACCGACCATGGGCGACACCACCGGCTGGTACGTCGACAACGTCCTGCTCGGCTTCGCGCCACCTCCGGAATCGCTGCCGATCACCAGCGTGGAAGACATCACCGGGCGCCCGGCCACCACCTTCGCCGCGTGGGCGCGCGCCAATGCCGCCCGCTTCGCCGAGGGCTGATATACCGCAGCGGAACTCATTGCCCAGCGACAGGAAATGTTGTGTGAAACAAGGAACAGGCGCCCACTGAGGGAATTCGACTAAACCTTGTGCACGCGGGGGCAGGTGTAGCGCATCGGGTGTCACGATGTGGCGATTCGCGTGTTTTCTCAGGGTTCGGCGGTGGGGCAGTGGCAAGGATATGGGTGCCGATAGGGCGTCTGGTCGCGGCGGTCGTTTTGATTGTCGCGACCATTGTCGCGCTGCACGGAAGTTTACCTGGGA
Source organism: Nocardia sp. NPDC058640 (assembly GCF_042716995.1). NCBI lineage: Bacteria > Bacillati > Actinomycetota > Actinomycetes > Mycobacteriales > Nocardiaceae > Nocardia > Nocardia sp. NPDC058640. The sequence goes on along the minus strand of NZ_JBHXRG010000021.1, from coordinate 74,367 downwards.
CTGTTGATCCCGGTAATTCTGGCGTGAATTCGCCGATCGCGGTCGCGTTGATGCCGGTGTTGCTGTTGGTGTCGGTGGTGATCCTGCTGGCCGGGGTGTTGGTGAGTCAGCACCGGTTGCCACTGGCGATGCCGACTTCGGAGACGAATCTGCGGGTTCGGTTGTCGTTCAAGCGGTTTGCGGTGCTGCTTCCGGTCGCGCTCAGTGCGGTCGCGTTGACGTTCGCGGTGGGGATCACGATGTTGTTCGTGTTGCCCGGTGCCACCCGCACCCCGCGCGCGGTGACAGCGGCGGAAGAAGGGGCGCCGCCGCTCGAGCCTGCCGCGGCCGAGGGGCAGATCGTGGATTCCGTGGTCGATTCGTCGGGGCTGAACGGGACCGCCTTGGTGATGACAGTGGGGTTGGCGGTCGCGCTGATCGGCGTCGCGCTGCTCGGACTGGTCGGCGTCACTGTGGCGACGCGGCGCGAGTCCACCGATGGGATGCCGGAAACGGCCGAGGAGACAGTGGCCAACACCGTCGATTCGCTGACCAGAGCCGCGGAGATGGGATTGGCCGCGATGAACGCGCCCGGCCAGGATCCGCGCACCGCGGTGATCGCCTGCTATGTGGCGATGGAGGCGGGGTTGGCCGCGGATCGTGCTGCGGCGCCCCTGATTTCGGACACGCCCTACGAGGTGCTGCAGCGCGCGTTCGACAGTGGAGTGCTGCACGACGACGGCGCGCACGAGCTGGTCGCCCTGTTCGAAGAGGCCAGGTTCAGCCCGCACGCGACGCTGTCGTGGCAGCGCATCCGCGCCGAACAACTGCTGCGCCTGGTCCTGGCCGACCTGCAAGCCCGCACCGAAGTCGCCGCGTAACCGCTGCTGTCAGCGAACCCCCGCGCCCGCATGTGACCGAGCACAGGGGTGGTGGTGAGTACACACAGATCGATGTCGGGCGCGCTGTGGCGTTCCGGTCCGGTGGTGAGAATTCACGTATCGACCGCTGGCGCAGGAGGGTCCATGGCAGACAGGCAGATTCCGACGGGGCGGCTGGCGCGTGGTGCCAAGTTGGGTCGGTTGGCGGCCGGGCAGGCGGCGCGCGGGGTCGGCACCCGGCTGGCGATGGTGGGGCGCACCGAGCAGGCGCGGCAGGTGATGGCCGCGCGATCCACGCTGCAGGCCGCGCAGCAGATCGTCACGGTGCTGGGCGGGATGAAAGGCGCGGCGATGAAGCTGGGCCAGATGGCGTCGGTACTGGATCTGGACCTGATCCCGGAAGACTATCGGGAGATGTTCCGCACGAAACTGGCCGCGCTGCTCGACAGCGCACCCGAGGTGCCGTTCACGGACATGATGGCGGTGGCGCAGCGCGACCTCGGCGATCTGGGTCGGATATTCGCCGATATCGACCCCGAACCCGTGGCGGCGGCATCGATCGGGCAGGTGTATCGCGCGCAATTGCACGACGGTCGGCTGGTGGCGGTGAAGGTGAAATACCCCGGCGTGGACCGCGCCGTGCACGCGGACATGCGCAACATGCAATTCTTCAGCGGGCTGTGGAAGGCGTTTCTGCCCTCGGCGGGCGATACGAAAGTGCTCGACGAAATCGCGCAACATATCGTCGCGGAGCTGGATTATCGGCAGGAGGCCCGCAATCAGCATCGCGTGGCCGGCCGTTATCGCGGCCATCCCTACATCACCGTGCCCGACAGTATCGGCGAATTCTGCACCGACAATGTGCTGGTCACCGAATTCTTCGAGGGCAGGCCGTTCCAGGACATTCGCGAACTGCCCGCGCAGCTGCGCGATCACGTCGGTGAACTGGTGTACCGGTTCTACGTCACCGGCATGTACGCCGACGGCGAGTATTGCGCCGACCCGCATCCGGGCAATGTGTTGGTCGCGCGGGACGGGCGCGTGGGTTTCGTCGACTTCGGGTTGTACACCACGATCGAAAGGGAACACCTCGAGTTGGAGCGGCAGGTGATGTGCGCGGCCGAGCAGTTCCGGGGCGACGAGGTGTATCGACTGTGGGCGCAGCGTGGCATCGTCGAGCCCGGTTCGGTGGTCACCCCACACGATTGCCTCGAATACGTGTGGTCGGTCGCGGGCTGGCACCTGCTCGACGAGAAGATCACCGTGACCCCCGAACTCGCCACCAGCGCCGTGGTCCTCGCGGCGGACCCGCGCGCCGCCGAACACCGCAGCGTGCGAAACCTGCTGCTGCCACCGGAACATGTATTCTCCCGGCGCGCAGACCTTTTCACGCTGACCGCGCTGGGCCGGATCGAGGCGACCCACAACTGGCATCGCCTGGCCAGGGAATGGCTGCACCACGAAGCCCCGACCACCGACATCGGTCGCGTGATCGAGGCGTGGCGTCGCGCCGAGATCAGAGCGCGGCAGTGACGAAATCCGCTGCGGCGCCGGCATGGCGGGCATAGCTGGTGTGGGCGTTCCAATCGCTGCCGTCGGGGTCGCAGACGGGGTCGTTGTCGTTGCAGATATCGAGGGTGCGCTCGGCGTAGGGGCCGGTGATCTCCTTGCCGATGCCGCGAATCGGGTTGCCGAACAACAGAATCACGGCAATGCGGGACTCGACCTGCTGCGGCAGGGTGGCCACGATCGGGCCGCCCACCTTGGCGCCTTCACTGCTGATGCCGATCGCGTTGTCCACCACATTGGCCCCCTGCGAGTACCCGACCAGCACGAAACGCTGGTCCGGGCAGGCCGCGGCCTGCTTCACCACATGGTCGACCAGGTCCGTATTGCCTTTCTGCACCGAGGCGGGCTGATCGAAGTTCGCCGGGTACGCGACTCGGTACGCGTCGACAGTGCCGGGCAGCGCGTCGTTGATCGCGGCGTACACCGGGTTGCCCACGACGACCCCGAGGTGATACTTGCTCCACATCCCGCCGGGTTCGTTGCTGCCACGCGCCGAAACCACGTGTACATCAGCACAATTGGGTGCCGCCGCGGCGGTTCCGGTGGTCAGTGCGGTCGCCGTGGCGGCCGCGATGCCCGCGGCTGCGGCCAGAGCTACCGCGCGGCGAGATCGTTGAATTGTCATGGGCGAAGGGTAGAGAGCGTGCGCCGGATTACGATGCCGCGTGGTTCGTTATTTGAGTCGGATCATCAAGGATCGCGAGGGGTCATGCGTTTCCCCCACAACAAACCTCCGTTCGCGAATCGAATTCCCGGCGCGGACCTACGTTGAGCCGATGCTCTCAGCTCGGCTCGGCGTTCGCACCCGCATTCTGGCGATCGCGCTCATCCCCAGTCTCACCCTGCTCGTGCTCGGAATGCTGACGGCGGGAAATCTGGTCCGTGACAGTTACCGCGTCCAGAACTGGGTCGATGATCTCGAACGAATACGACCGGCCGCCACCGAAGCGCTCGCGGCCACCCAATCGGAGCGGTTGCTGTCGCTGCGGCAGCTGACCGGCAGCGAGCCGATCTCCGGACTGGCCGCGGCGCGGATACGCGTGGATCGGGCCTTCGAGCAGCTGGTCGAAGCCGACGCCACCCGCCACCAACGCTCAGCCGAACTGCCTGCCCAGCGGGCGAAATTCGGGCAGGCCCTTGCCGCGTTGCGGGTCGGGGTCGACACCGGCAAGGTCTCGGTCGCCGACGCCTACACCTTCTTCAACGCGCCGTACGCGATGTTCGGTGACGGGTTCCGCCGGGCCCAGCAGGCCGCGCCGGACTCGATTCTGGCCACCAGAGTGTCCGAGGCGCTGCGGTTGTTGAGCGCCACCGAGGCGATGTCGCGCAGCAATGCCGTTGCCCTTGCCCTGGTCAGTTCGCAGGGCCGGGCGTTTCCGCTCGAGGAATTCACCACGCAGGTCGGTTTCTATCATGCCGAGATCAAGAATTTGGCGGCCGAAGTCGGTTCGCCGCACAATCGCCTATTGCTCGATCTCGTGAACAGCGATTCCTGGCGACGGCTGTCGGCGATGGAAACGGCGGTCAATCACCGTTTCGCCGCGCGCACGACGTCGGTCGATGCCGAAATGCCGATGGCGATTCTGGAATGGCAGCAGACCGCCGACAATGTTGTCGGTAGTCTGTTCGACGCATATGCCGGTCAGCACGAATACGCCCGCGTCAGCGCCGAGCAGGTCGCGCACCGCGCGGAACGGTCGGGTCTGGTGACCGGGGGCATTGTGCTGTTGGGCAGCGTGGTGGCGTTGTCGATCGCGGTGGTGCTGGCCGACCGGATCATCCGGCGGCTGCGGCGATTGCGGGCCGCGACCCTGGTGATCGCCGACGAACAGCTGCCCAGCGCGATCCGCCTGGCGACACAACATTCCGAGATCGACGACACCGCGCCGACGCTGGACTTCGGACGCGATGAAATAGGCGAGGTGGCACAGGCTTTCGAACATGCCGCCGCGGTCGCGCTCACTGCCGCGGTCGACGAAGCGCGGCTGCGCGACAGCGTGGAAACAGTGTTCGTCAACATCGCCCACCGCAGCCAGGTCCTGGCGCACCGCCAGCTCGAGATCCTCGACGAGGCCGAACGCACACAACAGGACCCCGCCCTGCTCGAGGTCTTCTTCCGCCTCGACCATCTGGCCACCCGGGAGCGGCGCAATGCCGAGAACCTGCTGATTCTGGGTGGCAGCAGGCCCGGACGGCAATGGCGCCAACCGATTCCGATGGTCGACGTCGTGCGCAGCGCGGTGGGGGAGACCACCGAATACACCAGGGTCCGCGTCGCCCGAATGCCCGACATCGCGGTGATTGGCGCGGTGGTGGCCGACCTGATCCACCTGATCGCCGAACTGGTGGACAACGCGACCGCGTTCTCCCCGCCGGACGCGAAAGTGGAGATCAGCGGCGCGATCGTGGGCAAGGGCACGGTGGTCGAAGTCAGCGACCAGGGGATCGGGCTGACCGCCGCGGAGTTCGACAGCTACAACGACATGCTCGCCACCCCGACCGGATCCGGGCTCACCGCCTTGGCGCGGGACTCGCGGATGGGTTTGTTCGTGGTCGCGCGGCTGGCCGACGCGCATGGCATCTCGGTCCGGCTGAACGAATCCGACTTCGGCGGGGTTCGCGCCATCGTGCTCGTTCCCTCCGCGCTACTCGCGGAGACCGCCGCGACCGGGGTGACCGCTTCCGATGGCAAGGGCAGCAACCACGAGGCCTCCCGCTGACACGTACTGCGACGAGCGCTACTCGTCCGACATCGCGAGCGAGTCCGAGCAGAGATACGCAGTTCTACCGATGCCCGCACACCGGGGCTCGCGGCACGCTGAACACGCGGTGCGAAACGCGTGAGGAGCGTCCAATGTCCGAAAGTCAACAGTCCGGTATCGCCCTGCTGACCAGGCCGGAAACGGCCTGCGTTGGGCGGGAGTCCGAGCTAGATCGGGTGGTGCGGCTGGCCGGGTCCGCCGACCGCTGGCTCGGCACGGTGCGGCGCCAGGTGATCCGGTCGATAGCCGCCCTGTGCCTGGAATTGGTCGACGAACAGACCGCGGATGCGGCGATCGGGCAGTTCGACCACCGCGCGGTGGAGTGGGCGCGCGACGGCATTTCCGTGGAAACCATTCTCGACACCGTGCACCGGTGTATGCGGATTATCCTCGAACCCGCGGGCGATATCGGCCCGCTCGAGGTCGTGGACCTGCTCGGCAAGGCCTCCGCGGCCATCGCGGGCGCGTACCTGCGCTGTGCGCTGGAACTGTCCGGGCACAACGGTCACGCCAGAGACACGCTCGCCGAACAGTTGATCATGGGCAGTCGCTCCCGCAGCGCGGCCCGCGATTGCGGAGTCGCGCTCGCCGCCGAGTACTGGGTGCTGGCGATTGACATCGGCGACGAAACGCGGCCCGACGGCACCGACGGGCTCGACGAGCGGGTGCGGTCCCGGCGCGCGGTCAACCGGGTGCGGCTCGAGCTGAATCGGTGCTGCGACGGTGACGCACTCGCGGCGCTGTCCGGACAGGGCGGCACCGTGTTGATCCCGACCACGGACCGCCCCGAAGAGCACGTCGACCAGGTCACCGCCGCGCTGTCGCGTGCCGCGGGCCGCCCACTGACGGTGACGGTGGTCCGTGCGGCGCGCGACGACATCCCCGCCGCGGCGGAATGCGCGCACGAACTGCTCGAGATTGTGCGGCGAATAGGCCGCCAGGGCGAGGTGAACCGATTCAGCGATTTCGCCCTCGAATATCAACTCAGCCGCCCCGGCCCGGCCCGGGAATATCTGCGCACCCTGCTCGCGCCGCTGCATGATCATCCCGAATTGTTGGAAACCCTGCGCTGCCATATCGCCAATGATCTGAACCGACGCAAAACCGCACGCATGCTGCACCTGCACACCAATACCGTGGATTACCGCATTCGGCGCATCGCGGACCTGACGGGTCTGGACGCCAAGCGATGCCCCGACCTGTGGTACCTGCGCTCCGCGCTGGTCGTGGCGGACATGCCGGTCGAAGGAAAACAGCAGTGAGGCAAGATATCTCGCCGAATGTTTTCCTGTGCGCGCCCATGGGGGTTTGTTCGCATCGTTGGTGAGGTTTCCACACCTGCCCGAAAGTGATTTCCGCGCCGCTATTCCCGGCTTATGTTCGGTGCGGCTGAAGAGCCGAATTCTTTTTCGCTTTCGGAAAGGCAGACCCTGCATGACCATAACTCGTGGCCGCGCGCGCTCAGTGCGTGCGGCAATACTGATGGGCGCCAGTATTATCGCTGTCGCCCTCTCGGGGACGGGGGCGGCGGCCGACCCGCACACCGAACCCACCGAACAGGCGCTGGCCGAGATCATCTACCAGGGCCGCGATGTCGCGTGGGGCACCGACGGCGGGCTGGGCGGCACGGGTTCGGCCTGTACCTCCGGAAGCGGCGCGGGCTCGGGCAACGGCTCCGGCGACTGCCTGGGCGGCTCGGGTTCCAGCTCGGGTTCCTCGGGCGGCTACTCGTCGGATCCCGGCGCGATCGGGCCCGCGTCCACGGCGTTCCTGCCCGCGTTCGGTTACGGCCTGATCAACCCCGACGCGGGTGCCCCCGGCACCAACGACTGGGGTTGCAAGCCCACCGACGCGCACCCCCGCCCGGTGGTGCTGTTGCACGGCACCTGGATGAACGCCTACAACGGTTACGCCTACATGGGTCAGCCGATCAAGGACGCCGGCTACTGCACGTTCACGTTCAACTACGGCCGTTCGGGCATGATGGAAGGCGGCGGCCTCGGGTCGTTCCTGCCCGGTGTCATGGGCACCGGCTACATCGAGGATTCGGCGAAGCAGACCGCGGCGTTCGTGGACCGGGTTCTCGCGGCCACCGGCGCTGACGAGGTCGACATCATCGCGCACTCGCAGGGCGGGTCGATGGCCAACCACTACACGAAGTTCGTGGGTGGCGCGGCCAAGGTGAAGAACCTGATCACCTTCGGTGCCACGCATCACGGCACCAGCCTCGACGGCATCGGCGCGCTGGGCCGCATGGTCAACAACCTGGGTATCGATGTCCTGGGTCCGGTCGAGATCTTCGTCGGGCACGCGGGTATCCAGCAGACTGTCGGTTCGGATTTCGTCAAGAACCTCAACGCCAACGGTGACACCGTGCCCGGCATCGACTACACCATTGTCGGTACCCGGTACGACGAGGTCACCAACCCCTACGAGCTGACGTTCCTGGATCAGGGCCCCGGCTCCACGGTCGACAACATCGTGCTACAGGAAGGCTGCGAGCAGGACATCTCCGATCACCTGACGATGATGTACTCCCCGCGTGCGCTGTCGATCGCACTGCGGGCGCTGGACCCGGTGCAGAACCCGCAGCTGACCTGCACGTTCAACCCGTGGCTGATCGGAGGTGGTGGCTCACTGTAAGCGATAGCGGAAGGGACCGACATCGGGTGCGTCGCGACAGGCTTGGCCGCGACGCACCCGATTTTCGTGTGTCTAGCCCGCGAGCAGTGCGGCGACCCGGTCCCAGTAGGTGTGCATGTCCTGCTCCCAGTAACCCCAGGAATGCGTGCCCGCCGGGCGAAAGTTGAAGGTGGCCGGGATGTTCAGCGCGGCGAGGCGGTCGCGCAGCAACGCGGTGCACACCACGGTGATCCCGTCGAGGATGCCGCCGATGAGCATCTGATCGAGCAGCTTGATCGGACTGCCGTCGATGTCGGGGCCGCTCAGGGTATCCAGGGGGCCCGGTAGACCGTTGCCGGTGCTGACGTAAACGCCTACCCCGCGCAGCTTTTCGGCGTTGAGGGCCGCGTCGTTCGTGATCCAGGCGGGATCGGTGGGTGGTCCCCACATGTTCAGCGGGTTGCCGCGCCGCGCGGTGACGATCGAGGCCACCATCGCCTGGCCCGCCGGATTGCTGGTCTGGATGCAACCGCTGAACGAGCCGACCATCCGAAACCGTTGCGGCGCTTCCTGAGCCATGCGGAACACCGCCGCGCTGGCCATCGACAGGCCGGCCACGGCGTCGCGGCCGGTGCCGTGGAACGCGGAGTCGATGATGGGCGGGAGTTCGGTGGTGAGGAAGGTCAGCCAGCGGTTGCGCCCGGTGCCGGGGTCGTCGACCTGCCAGTCGGTGTAGAAGGTGCCCGCACCGCCGATCGGCATCACGATGTTGGCCTGTTTCCCGACGAAGAAGTCCACGGCATCGGTTTTGGTGAACCAGTTGCTGCCCTCGCGCCAGTCAGGGGTGTCGGTGCCGCCGTCGACCCCGTTGATCAGGTACAGCGAACCCGCGGGCGCGTCGGGGTTCGCGGCGGGAATGACCGCGACGGTGATGGGGCGGTTCATCGCCGCGGAGTGCACGGTCAGGTCGATCACCTTGCCGGGACCGTTCGCGGCCGCCGCGACCGCGAACGAGCCGTTGGGTGCGGGGACTGCCGCGGCCATGGCCTGGGCGGCGACCAGGTCGGGGGCCGCGTGCGCCGTCGCGACGACGGGTAGGCCGGTGGCGGCCAGCGTCATCGTGAGCGCCAGCCGCCGCACCATCGAATTCACCACTGTGTGTCTCCGTTCAGGGTTATCGCCCATGGCGGCTCGTCCCGTCGACGAGTCGCAGTTCCATCGCCTCGGGCCACAGCACCGACCACGGTTGCCTCGGTTCGCTGCACAGCCACACCGCCACACCGCGATTCACGCCGGGGAAGCCGAGCGGTTCGTCGATGTCGGTGAGCAGGGTCGTGTGGGCGAAGCGGGTGCGCAGCGCGGTGTCGGGGTCGTCGACGCCGACGTACAGCACGGTGGTCGCGGTGTCGGGTGGTGTGCCGAAGTAGGCGTAGCCGCGGTTGGGGCTGAACACCGCGGGCAGATCGGTGTTGCGTGCGAAGTCGTCGAGAGCCGCTGCCTGCCAATAGTTCTGGGTCACGATCACCAGACCTTCGCGCCGCTGTGCTGGTAGACGGTGGTAGGTGTCGGACACGATGTTGACCAGGTTGTCCCAGCCGCTGGGTCCGAAAAGCACGCTGCGGGAATGGATTTGCGAGTAGTCGTCGGTGGGTTGTCGCAGGTCCGATTCGGGCAGCGGGAGAACGACGACGACGCCGACGCAGATCGCGGTCGTGAGTGCGGCCAAGCCACCACCGAGGACCGCGGTAAGCCGGGTGATCTCCCGGTCGGCCAGATACACCGCGCCCGCGGCGAACAGGCCGGGAAACGCCCCGGCGACGAAGTAGGGACGCAAACCGAACAGCACGACCGCGCCGAGTCCGAGCGCGATCATCGGGATCAGGAAGTAGTAGGGGCGGAGCCGCTCAGCGCGCAAGCCCGCCCACATGCCGACGAGCAACAGCAGACCGCCGGCCCCGGTGACCTGAATCATCGTCCACGGCGCGGAAAGCACTGCGGCGGTGGCGATTTGCTCCTCGCGCACGACCGCGCCCATGGCCAGTTGTGGCCAGCCGTGGGTGTGCTGCCACCACAGAATCGGGACAGCGGAGCCGGCCAGCAGTCCAGCGCCGAGCCACCAGGCGGGCCGTCGCAGCATCTCGCGCGGACCGAACACGGCCACACCGAGGGCGAGCACCGCGCAGATGATCGGAATCAGCCATTTGACCTGGAAGTCAACGGCGGCAACGAAACCCGCGGCGATCAAGAGGGAGTCCGTGCGCGTGCGCACCCAGCGGATCAGCAGCCACGCGAGCACCGCGGTCAAGGTGATGTCGACGGCGAAGGTGCTCAGCATGGCCGACTGCATCACCGCCATCGGCGTGGTCGCGTAGGCGATGGCGGCGACGGTCTGGGGGAGTCGACCGCCACCGAACTCCCTGGCCATCACCGCGCTGAGCACGATCGCGACCACGGTGAACAGCAGTGCGGGAAGCCGCAGTGCGACAAGGGATCCCGGCGCGAGGAAGTCCGACAGGGCCGCCAGCAACGGCACCAGCGGACCCTGATCGGCATAGCTGACCGACGGATGTCGCCCTGCCGCAAGGAAATACAGCTCATCGCCGCCGATGCGATAGCGGTCGATCCTGGCCAGGAACAGTGCCCCGGCCACCGCCGCGACAAGGGACACCTCCCGCCACGCGAAGGCGGGCAGCGCCGTGGTGGGGGTGGTGGGCACGGTGACGGTGCCGCTGCGGACATTCATGGTGATACTCCGCGATTTCAGGTCCGGTCGCCGCGCGCCGGCGTCGGTACGGCTTCGGAAGGTGTTGAAGGGGAAGGGGTGTCGCGCTTCATCCACTGCGGTGCCCACCAGCAGGCGTCCCCGAGCAGCTTCATGGAGGCGGGCACCAGCAGCATCCGCAGAATGGTGGCGTCGATGAACAAAGCAGTGACCATGCCGAAGGCGATGTACTGCATCATCAGCAGATCCGACAGCGCGAACGCCCCGGTGACTACGAGCAGGATCAGCGCCGCCGCGGTGATGATGCGGCCCGTGCGCGCGATGCCCGTCTGCACGGCCTCGGTGGTGGAGGCGCCCGCGGCCCTGGCTTCGACGATGCGTGACAGCAGGAAGACCTCATAATCGGTCGACAGGCCGTAGACCACCGACACGATCACCACCAGCACCAGCGACATGATCGGTTGCGGGGTGAAGCCGAACACTCCCGCGCCGTGCCCGTCGATGAACACCCAGGTGAGCACGCCGAGTGTGGCGCCGAGGCCGAGCAGGTTCAACACCGCGGCCTTGAGCGGCAGTACCAGCGAACCGAACGTGAGCGCCATCAGCAGCGTGCTGGCGAGGAAGACGAACAGGATCATCAACGGCATTCGCTCGACCAGCGCGTCGATACTGTCCTTCTCTACCGCGGGCATACCGCCGACCATCAGTGTCGTGCCCGACGGCAGCGGCATCGAACGCAGATAGTCGATGGTCGCCTCGGCACTGTCGGAGCTGTCGAGCACGGTGTGAGTGGTCAGCACCTGCGGTTGGAACGGTGACTGCATCGGTTCGGCGAAAGGCGCGGCCAGGCCGGGAGCGTGGTTGGCGTCGGCGCGCACGGCATCGGCGGTCTCGGGGTCGAACGTGACGATGACCAGGTCGATCGGATCGATCTGACGCAGCGGGAACAGTTCGTCGAAGTGCTGTTGCGCCATGCGCGTTGGATGATCCGGCGGCAGGAAACGCTCGTTGATGGAACCGAAGGCCAGATTCTGGATCGGGACGATGAGCAGCAGCAGTCCGGCGCAGATCGGAATCGCCACCATCAGTGGACGTTTCATGACCCGTGCGGCGAACCGACCCCAAATGTTCTCGGGGACACGGTCACTGGCGACGGGTTTGCGAAACCAGTCGACTCCGAGCCAATCCACGCGCCTGCCCAATACGGCCAGCATCGCGGGCAGCAGCGTGATCGAGGTGAAGGCGGCCAGCGAAATGGTGATGATGGCGCCATAGGCGAACGAGCGCAGGAAACCCTGCGGGAACACCAGAATGCCCGCCGCCGCGACCACCACGATCAGGGCCGAGAACAACACCGTGCGCCCCGCCGTGGTCACCGACCGCCGCACCGCGTCGTCGACGGAACGCCCGTCGGCCAGCTCCTCACGGAAGCGACTGAGCACGAACAGCCCGTAGTCGATCGCCAAGCCGAGCCCGATCATCGAAACAACTGGGGAGACAAAGGAGTTCACTTCGGTGACGGCGGTGAGGCACCGCAGCAACCCCCACGCGCCCAGCATGGTGAGCCCGCCGACGATCAACGGCAGCGCCGCGGCGACCACGCCACCGAACAGGAAGAACAACAGCACCGCGACCACGGGGATCGCGAACAGCTCCACGCGCCGCTGATCCTGAACCATGGTGTCGCTCAACGCCAATGCCACCGGTTGCCCGCCGGCCAGCTCGACCTCGACCCCCGGAATCACCAACTGCGCGGCGATCTTTCGGTAGTTGCGGCCCTGCTCGGTGGGATCCACACCGCTGACCGCCACCGACGCGAAGGCGTAATCCTTGTCGGGCGAACCGAACACCTCGGGCAGCGCCACACCGGTATCGGTGGGCCAGTACGCGCCGTTGACGCGGTCGATCTGGTCCGGGAACCGCTGCGGCAGGCTGTTCAGCCCCGCCACCACTTTGTCGGCGAAGACCGGATCGTCGATGGTGGTGCCGTCGGGCGCGCGGACCAGCAGGATCACATCACTGCTGTGATCGCGTCCGAACGCGTTGTCGCGCACGTGCGCCGCGCGCACCGATTCCGACGACGGATCGTCGAATCCCTTCGAACTCAGATCCGCACCCAGGCCCAGACCGTAGGCACCCAGTGTCAGCAACCCGGCCACCATCACCACGATGACCGCGTAACGACGCCGCACCACGGTGTCGGCCCACTGGTTCAACTCGGCGAACACATTCGCCTCCCAACTACTCGCGATGGGGTCGAACCTGTCACTGTCAGCAGTCTTTTCGGTCGCGATAACGCAATGTTGCACCCGGTCACAACGCGCACCGGAATTCTGTTGTGAGTCGTGACTTCGCGCGCTGGGTCCGATCACAGGGGTTCGCGCGATTACCCGTCCGAAATTCCAGAGGTCGGTAATCGGCCGATCGACACGCTGGTGGGCTCCTTACGTTGACATCACACGGTCGAAGGACAACAGACCGGTCGAGCCGGAGGAAATTGCGTGTCGGATATTGCCATTGTCGGAATCGGATGTCGGTTCGCGGGCGGAATCGATTCCCCGGAATCGTTCTGGGACTTTATCGTCGACAAACGCGACGGCGTCGTGGAGATGCCCGCCGATCGCTGGGATTGGCGCCGCTACTACGACCCCGAACCCCGCACACCGGGGCGCAGCTACACCAAACACGGTGCGTTCATGACCACCGACCCGTGGTCGTTCGACCCCGACTTCTTCGGGATCTCACCCCGCGAGGCCACGGTGCTCGACCCGCAGCAGCGGCTGATGCTCGAGGTGACCTGGGAGGCCCTCGACGACGCCGGGATCGCGGGTCAGGCGGCCGGTGCGCAGGTGGGCGTGTATGTGGGCGGGTTCGTGGTGGACCAGTCGGTGATCGGCGTGGTCGGGCCCGCGCTGTTCCACACCGACATGCACACCCCCGCCAGCGCCTCGTACACGATGCTGTCCAACCGCATCGCCTACGCGCTGAACCTGGTCGGCCCCGCGATCACCGTCGACACCGCCTGCTCGTCGTCGCTGGTCGCGTTGCATCTGGCCTGCCAGGCGCTGGACAACGACGACTGCAAGGTGGCGCTGGCGGGCGGTGTCAATGTGATGCTGCAGCCGGAAACGTTCGTGCTCATGTGCAAGGGCGGGTTCCTGGCCGCCGACGGGCGCTGCAAGTCCTTCGACGCCTCCGCCGACGGTTACGGCCGCGGTGAGGGCGCGGGCATGATCGTGCTGAAGAAGCTGGCCGACGCGCAGGCGGACGGCGATCGCATCTACGCGGTGATCAAGGCGACCGGATCGAACCAGGACGGCCGCACGACCGCGATCACCGTGCCCAATGTCGATTCGCAGGAGGCCCTTGCCCGCACCGTGTGCGAGCGTTCGGGCATCCCCGCCGACGAGATCACCTACCTGGAAGCGCACGGCACCGGAACTCTGGTCGGCGATCCGGTTGAATTGCGCGCTCTCGGAAGGGTGTTCGGCTCGCCGTCCGGTCGAACCGGCACCATCGGCGTCGGCTCGGTGAAGGCCACCATCGGCCACACCGAAGCCGCCGCGGGCGTGGCCAGCGTGATCAAAGCCGCACTGGCACTGCAACATCGCACGCTGCCGCCGCAGGGTTGGCTCAACAACCCCAACCCTGACATCCCCTTCGACGAGCTGGGCCTGCACGTACAGACCGAAGCGCAACCGCTACCCGCTGACGCGGCCCCGATGTCGGTGGCGGTCAACGGTTTCGGCTACGGCGGCACCAACGCCCACGCCATCCTGCAGGAATTCCGCGCTCCCGCGCCGGCTTCCGAGGCTCCCCGACACCTGGGCATCCTGCCGCTGTCCGCGCGCAGCACCGGCGCCGCACGGGCGCTGGCAGGCCGGTTCGCCGACCTGATCACCGCCGGTGCCGACCCGGACCGGCTGGCCGAGGCGGCCTGGACCCGGATGGCGCACCACCCGTTCCGCACCGGCGTGCTCGTGGACGGCTCCACCGACGACCTGGTGCGCGAACTGCACGAATACGCCGCGGGGACCGGCCGCGACGCCACCCGCACGATCACCTCCGGCACCACCGAACCGGTGTTCGTGTTCTCGGGCATGGGACCGCAGCATTGGAAGATGGCGCGCGACCTGCTCACCGCCGGTGGGGTTTTCGCGGAGACGGCTCAAGAGATCGACGCGGAGTTCCAGGCGATCGCGGGCTGGTCCATCATCGAGGAATTGCTGAAGCCCGAAGGCGAATCACGCGTCACCCGAACCGAAGTCGCCCAACCCGCCAACTTCCTTGTCCAGGTGGGTCTGGTGCGCGAGCTGGCCGAATACGGCATCGTGCCCGCGGCCATCCTCGGGCACAGCGTGGGCGAGGTGTCCGCGGCGTACGTCAGCGGGATGCTGTCGCTGCGTGACGCGGTGCGCGTGGCCTATCACCGGGCGCGCCTGCAGGCCACGACCGCGGGCACCGGCGGGATGCTCGCCATCGGCATGAGCAGAGAGCAGGCCGACGCGCTCATCGTCGACGATCCTCGGGTCGATATCGCCGCGATCAACAGCCCCACCTCCCTGACGCTGTCGGGTGATGTCGATCGGCTCGACGAGATCGCCGAAAAGCTCACCGAGGACGGTATTTTCGCGCGTCGTCTGCGGGTGGAGGTGCCGTATCACAGTCGTCTGATGGCGCCGATTCGCGACGAATTGCTCACGGCGCTGGCCGATCTGACGCCTGAGGCGCCCTCGGTGCCGCTGTACTCCTCGGTGACCGGCGCGCTGGTCACCGAAGGGGACTGGAACGCCGAATACTGGTGGTCCAATGTCCGTGAGCCCGTGCGCTTCTTCGACGCCGTGGTCAACCTGATCGGCGCCGGCAACCGCGTCTACCTCGAGGTCGGCCCGCACCCGGTGCTGTCGGGCAATATTCGCGAAGCACTGGTCGACGCGGACGTGCACGGCACCACCGTGGCCACCCTCGACCGCGAACAGTCCGACTCACACAGCCTGCGCCGCACCCTGATCGGCCTGCACGCCGCCGGCGTGCTCGACCGCGACCTGCTGTTCCCACAGCGCACCGCCGCGCACGTGCCGTTGCCGCGCTACCCCTGGCAGCGCACCCACCTGCACTCCGCACTGCCCCTGTTCGAACAGGCACGGCTCGGCACCCCCGACGGCTACGCCATGCTCGGCGACCCCGATGTGGAAGGACGCCCGGAATGGCTGCTGCAGGTGGGCACGCAGCTGCTGCCGTGGCTGGCCGACCACGTCGTGAACGGGGTCAAGATCATGCCGGGCGCGGCCTACCTGGACGCCGCGCTCAGTGCCACCGCACAGCGGATCGGCAGCAAACAGGTTGCGCTGGAAGGGGTTCGGTTCGTCGCGCCGTTGATCATGGGCGCACCCGATGTGCCGCTGGTCGCGATGAGCGTGGAGGAGGCCAGCGGCCGGTTCCTGATCCGGTCGCGCAGCGCCACGGGCACGGCGTGGACGGTGCACTCCTCGGGGCGCACGCTGACCGGAAGTCACGAGCAGACCGAGGTCGAACTGCCCACCATCGAGGTGGGTGTCGATGTCGACCCGGCGATGTTCTACGCGGGGCTCGCAGCAGCCGGCCTGCAGTACGGGCCGACGTTCCAGCGGGTCACCTCGGTGCGCGTGGGGCGCGATGTGGTGCTGGCCACGGTCGACGGAACCATCGCCACGGACTCGCGGCATCTCGCACACCCTGCCGTCGTTGACGCAGCGATGCAATGTGCCGCAATGCTTTTCACTGACGAGCGGATCAACGAGGGCGTCATGGTGCCCGTCGGGGTGACCGCGGTGCGTCTGCTGGCCGAACTCCCGGCCGAGATCACCGTCATCGCCCGCCGCGACCCCAACGCCCGCCTGCGCGCCGACGTGGACCTGCTCGATCAGGACCGAAAGCTGGTCGCGCGCTTGACCGGCCTGCAGATCGGCGCGCTCAAGCCCGGCGACAGCCCGCTGCACCGGATGGCCGACTTCTACTACACCGAAACCCTCGAACAGCGCGACCCCATCGATCCCGCCGAACTCGCCGACGCGGGAACGGTTTCCACGCTGATCGTCGAGCTCGGCGACAGCCCTCGGATCAAGCAACTGGCCACCGCGTTGCCCGGATCCCGTGTCTATCGCGCCGATCCCTCCGACGACCTCGAGACCGATCTGGTCGCGCACCTCGCCGAGGCCAAGGCCGAACAGGCCAAACGGCTGCACGTGTGCGTCGTGGCCGGCGCGGGCACGGACGACCTCACCGACCTGTGGACGCTCAAGCGCATCGCGGTCGCGGTCTCGGAATTCGCCAACCCGACCGTGGAAGGCGCACCGCCGCAAGCACATTTCGGCGACGGCACCGTGCACGCCACCCTGATCACCGAAGGCGCCTGCGCCGTACCCGGCAACGACCTCGTGCCGGACACCCGCCAGGCCGCACTCGCGGGCGGACGTCGCGTGCTGCTCAACGAGCAGACCCCGCTGCGCTGGCGCCTGATCGACACCGAACCGAGCACCCCCATCGCCGACCTCGTCACCGAACTCGGTGTGCCAGGCGCGTTCTCGCTCGACAACACCGACGAGGTAGTGCTGCGCGACGGTGTGCGCTGGGCACCCGTGGTCACCAAACCGCTACCCGGCCGGATCGAAGAACTGGAAACCTCGCACCCCCTGGGCGACCCGGAGGCCAACTTCGAACTCGACATGCCACGCACCCGGCTGCTGTCACAGGTGGCCTGGCGGCAATGCCCGCGTCCCGCCCCCGCCCCCGGCGAGGTCGAGGTGCGCATGGCGGTGATCGGCCTCAACTACAAGGACCCGCTCAAGATCATCGGCCTGCTGGGCGAACGAGAGCTCGCACCGACGTATTTCGGCACCGTGCCAGGCATGGAAGGCATCGGCACCGTGGTGCGGGTCGGCGACAATGTCACCGACGTCGCGGTCGGTGACAAGGTCGCGGTCGCGTCCAAGGGCATGATGCGCCGGTTCGCGGTGGTCGATCGGCAGCTGGCCGTGGCCGTGCCCGCCGACACCGACCCCGGCCACTGCACCAGCACCATCGCCTTCGGCACCGCCGAATACGCACTGCACGATCTGGCCCGACTCGAACCAGGCGAGACCGTGCTGATCCACGGCGCGGCAGGCGGTGTCGGCACCGCGGCCATCCAGGTCGCCAAGGCGATCGGCGCCCGCATCATCGGCACGGCGAGCTCGCCCGAACGTCGCGAACACGTCCTGGAGATGGGCGCGCACCACGCGGTGAACTCGCGGTCGCTGAACTTCGTCGACGATGTACTCGCCCTGACCAACGGCGCGGGCGCCGACGTGATCATCAGCAGCGCGCCAGGGGAGATCCTGCGCCAGAACTTCAATGCCGCAGCCGAATTCGGTCGCATCGTCGAAGTCGGCAAGGCCGACATCTACACCGGTGGCCTGCTGGAACTGGCCAACTTCGACAAGAACCTCGCCTACTACTCGATGGATCTGGACCGGCTGGTCGCGGTCCGCCCGCAACGCCTGGCACGTCTGCTGGAGCGGGTGTTCGAGAAGGTCACCGACGGCACCTACACCCCGCTGCCGTATCAGCTGTTCGACACCCACGAGGTGAGTCAGGCGTTCGAGGAGACCCTGCGCTCCGCACGCGTGGGCCGCGTCGCGCTGCGCATGGACGACCCGCAGCCGCCCGTACGCCCCTTCCTGCCGCCGATCGAGATCGACAGCAGCGCAAGCTATCTCATTACCGGTGGCTTCGGTGGCTTCGGCATGGCACTGGGCCGCTGGCTGGCACTGCGCGGTGCGCGCAGGCTCGTGTTGGTCGGGCGCAGCGGCGCCACCACCGACACCGCACGCCGTCAGCTCGAGGTCTGGCGGGCAGTGGGCATCGAGGTGATCGAAGAACACGCCGACGTCACCGACGCCGACGCGGTCGCCGCGATCGTGGCCCGCGCGCACAGCCCACAACACCCCCTGCGCGGAATATTCCACGCCGCGGGTGCGGTGGCCGACAACCGCCTGGCCAACATGCAGTTCGCCGAACTGGACCGGGTCTACCGTCCCAAAGTCCATGGCGCGCAAACACTGCACCAGGCCGTGGCCGACGCGGGCATCACCTTGGACATGTTCGTGCTGTGCTCGTCGGGCGGCTCGATGTACGGCATCTACGGGCAGTACAACTACTGCGCCGCCAACATCGCCGTGGAGACACTGGCGCAACGCTGGGCCGCCGCCGGCGAACGCGCACTGTGCATCGGCTGGGGCCACCTGTCGGGCGCGTCAGGCGGCATGGCCTCCGACGAAACCGCCGAAAAGTATTTGGACCTGGTGGGATTCGGCCCCATCGACATGGCCGACGCCACCGCCTACCTGGAACAGGCACTGCGCCTGGGCGCCACCCGAGCGGCGATCATCCCCACCGACTGGGCGAAACTGACCGGCACCTTCCCGCAGTTGGCGCGCACCGGCCGCACCGCCGCCCTGGCCCGCACCTCGGCCAAGGACACCTCCGAATTGGCCAGGCTGCGTGAGGAATTGGCGGCCATGGACGAGGCCAAGCGCGGACCCGCCATCGCCCGGAAGATGGCCGACGAACTCGCGGTCGTGATGGGCGTGCCGGTCGAGTCGATCGACATGACCGTGCCGGTGCCCGAACTGGGGCTGGACTCGTTGATGGCGGTCGAATTGGGCGCGCGCGTGACCAAGACGCTGGGCATCGACCTGATGTCGATGCAGATGGGTCGCTCGTTCAGTCTGGAACAGGCTGGTCCGAAGGTCGCGGAGCTGATCCTGGCATCGGAACCCGTTGCCGCACCACCACTTCCGGTATCGGAATCCGCTCCACAGCCCGACGAGACGACCGACTGGACCGTCGATCGACCCGCGGACGTCTCGATGGCGGGATCGCACTGATGGTGAACTTCGGTCTGATCGACGAATGGCGGCCCTCGCCCGGCCGCCTGGTGACCTGGTTCGCCTCGGCGGACTCGGTCGCGCGCGCGGCGAGAGCACCGGTGCATCCGTCGCCGCCCTCGCTGCAGCAGGAACAGTATCTGCGCCTGGCCGACCGGCACTCCGGCGCGGACTTCCGGTTCTCCGGACTGTGCCTGGTCACCGCCGAGATCCCCACCGGTGACCTCGACCGCGACGCCATCACCCGCGTGATCCACGCATTCCTGTTGCGCCACGACACCTTTCGCACCTGGTTCGCCGTGGAACCCGGCGGCACGGTGCGGCGGCACCTGGTCCCCGAGGCCGATGTCGAGTTCACCCCCGTCGAGTACGGCTACATCGACGACCCCGAGGCGATCTGCCGACACGTGGAGAAGACCACCCCCGGCCCGTTCCAATGGGACTGCTTCACCTTCGGCACGATCGAACACGAACACTCCACCACGCTCTACCTGGCCGTGGACCACCTGCACACCGACGGCCTCGGGCAATACCTGTCCGCCGCCGACTTCGCCCAGCTCTACACCGCGCAACTGTGGGCCGACGCCGAACCCCTTGCCCCCGCAGCCAGTTACCTGGACTACTGCCGCAACGAACGGTTCGTCAGCGACCAGCAGAGCCTGTCCTCGCCCGGGGTGCGGAAATGGTTGGCGCTGTTGGCGGGCAACGACAACCGGCTGCCGGTCTTCCCGCTCGACCTGGGCAAGAAGACCGACGGCTACCACCGCAGCGCCCACCGCAGCATCGAACTGCTCGACGACGAGCAGGCCGACCGCTTCGAACAGGTCTGCCGTGCCAACGGCGCCGACTTCGTGGGCGGAGTGTTCGCCGCGGCGGCACTGGCCGAACGGGAGCTGGTCGGCTCGGACTACTACTTCGGCATGACCCCGATCAGCACCAGAACCACAGCGGCGGAAAATAACTCAGTCGGCTGGTACGTCACTCTGGTCCCCGTCGCGTTTCCGCTGAGCGAACGCACCACCATCGGCCGCGCGATCACCCTGGCCCAACGCGCGTACGACAGCGGCCTGCTGATGGCACCCACTTCCTTCCACCGGGTGCTGGACCTGCTGCCGCCCGATTCCGAGATCAAGGCCGAGCCCGGCTGGGTCACGCCGATGATCTCGTTCATCGATGCCAGGGACTTCCTCGGCAACGAACTGTTCGACAGCTTGAACGCCGGCGTCTTCGCCAACCGCGCCGCCTCCGAAGAAGCCCTGATCTGGATCAACCGGCTGCCGGGACGCACCTCACTGAGCGTGATCTTCCCCGACACCGAGATCGCCCAGGAGTCGGTGTCGCGCTATCTCACCACCATGAAGTCGGTCTTCACGGCCATCATCGACAGCGGCGAGGAGCACCGGTGATCCGAGAAGAGTTCGAACCCAGCATCTTTCGCGATCCGCACATCCCCGACGGGGAGAAGTCGATGTACCGCATCGGCATCACCGGACAGCCGGGCGGCCTCGACGTGTCGCACGTAGTCGTGCACAACCGGGGCGCTTACCACACGACACTCGAAGTAGGCTCCGGCGATTCGGGTCAGCGCGGGCTGTCGATGACGATCGAGCAGCGGATCAGCCGCATCGACGGGCGACTGCACGCGGAAACCTATCGCGCACAAACACTGTCGGGAACCACCGTGGTGTCGCGGGAAGAAGCCAACTTCGCCGACACCGTGCACCTGCAGTTCGGCGGGCTGCCGCAACCGTTCCCGGCGAACGTGATGCCGATCGCCGGCGGGCTCACCCTGCTGCGCGGGCTGGAATTCGCCGACGGGCTGGTCGAAACGGTCGACGCGTGGCTGTCGTTCTCCGTGCACTGGCCGCTGCTGGTTCGGGTGGAGAAACAGGTCGTGTTCGCGGGGCCCGCCGGGGTGTTCCCCTGCTGGCAGGTGCGGATGCGGCCGGGATTCGACCAGGTGAACCCCATGCTGGACAAGATGGTCGGCTCCGTCGTGCCGCCGTTCCTCGCACTGTTCGAAGTCGCGGAACCGCATCGGCTGGTGCAGGTCAGCTTCCCGACCCAGATGTCGATGTCGGCCCCGCGCGCCACGATGGAGTTGGTGTCATGACCGTCAAAATCGACACGCGTGAGCTCGGTGCGTGGCTGGCCTTCGGTGCGTGCCTGATCGCGGTGTTCATGCAGATGATCGACGTGACGATCGTGAACACCGCCCTGCCGAACCTGACCGCCGACCTCGGTGCGTCCAGATCCGCTCAGCTGCTGGTGATTTCGGGCTACGCGTTGGCTTTCGCGTGCACCTTGCTCACTGCGGCGCGGGTCGGGGCGATGGTCGGTAGGCGCCGGATGTTTCTGGTGTCGGTGGTCGCGTTCACCGCCGCGTCGGTGTGGTGTGGATTGGCTGACGGCGCAACCGAATTGGTGATCGCGCGGGTGGTGCAAGGTGCGGCGGGCGCGGGGATGGCGGCCCAGACGATCGCGATTCTCACGGCCGGCTTTCCGCGCGAACGGCATCCGTTGGTGTTCGCGCTGTACGGGGGAGTGGCCGGATTTGCCGGGATGCTCGGGCCGATCGTGGGTGGGGTGCTGCTCACTCTCGATATCGGCGGGTGGGGGTGGCGGTCGGTGTTCTTGATCAACCTGCCGATCGGGGTGTTCGCGTTCGCGCTGGCCTGGAAGTTTTTGGACCGGAGTAAGCCCGAAGGGGGACACCAGCTCGATCTGGTCGGTGCTGCGCTGTCGGGGCTCGGATTGTTCGCCTTGATCGCCGGGATGGCGCAGATTCAGGAACATGGGTGGCGACTGGATTTGCTCGCGGTGGTCGGTGCCGGGGTCGTGCTCGTCGGGGTGTTCCTCGCACAGCAGCGCAGCCGCACCGCGCGGGGTGCGAGCCCGCTCGTGCGCCTGGATCTGTTCGGCAACCACGGCTTCCGGATCGGGTCGGTGCTGGTGGGGGCGTTCTTCGGACTGTTCACCGCGTTCGTGTTCGCGGCCTCGATCACCATGCAGGATGTGCTCGGGTACTCGCCGTTGCTCACCGGGATGGTGATGACGTTGTTCGCGCTGGGTGCTGGTGCGGGAGCCATCGGGTCGCTGGTTTTGGTTCCTCGCTGGGATATCTGGGCGTTGGCCGGGGGGATCGCGCTGTTCGGTGGGTGCATCGGGGCGGGTGGGGTTTATCTGTACCTGGTCGATGGGGTGGCGAGCGCGCTGCTGTGTGCCGGGCCGGTGTTCGCGGCCGGGTTCGGGGTCGGGGTGTTCGGGGTGCAGTTGCAGCCGATGATGTTGTCCGGGCTGGATTCGGAGCGGATGGCTGAGGCTTCGGGGGTGTTGCCGACTGTCGAGCAGGTCGGGAACGCGGTGGGGTTGGCGGTGTTGACCACGGTGTTCTTCCGGTCGCACACGCTCGGGGGCAGCATCATGATGATGGGGGCCATCGCGGGTGTTGCGCTGGTTCTCGCGGCGTTGACGTTGGCGATGCCGTCGCGTGCGCGTCGAGAACAGGCTGCTGCTGTGGCTGTGTGAAGAACGTCGGGTCTCGCGCGGTTGCCGGAGTCTCGTGTGGCGTCGCCGCAGGTTGTCGTACCCCGGTGCCAGACTCTGGCAGGTGCGGTGGGCGATAGCGGAGACGGGTGACGGTGGCGCTCGGCTGTGCCCGCTCGACCAGGACGGACACCCCGCCGGGCCCGTGGTCGACGAACCCTCGCTCATCGAGGCCGTGCGCTCGCGACCCGACGTCGACAGGTGGGTGTGGCGATCCACCGCCGAGATCTATCGGCCACTGCTCGCGGCGGGTGTGTGGGTGCAGCGCTGCTACGACGTGCAGGCGGCCGAATCGTTGCTGATCGGCCACGAAGAAGGACAGTCGGGCCAACCCCGCTCGCTCGCCGCCGCATGGGCACGCCTGCACAACCTGCCCGTGCCGCCCGATGGTCCTGTGCGCGCCGCCGAAACCCAGCCATCGCTGTTCGACTCCGGCCCCGTGCCGCTCCCCGCGGGCACTGACGAGTTCACCGCCTTGCTCGCGGTCTACGCCGGACAGATCGCCCGCACAGCCCGCACCGAACATCCCGACCGCATGCGCCTGCTGCTCGCCGCGGAATCAGCGGGAATGCTCGTCGCGACGGAAATGGGTCTCGCCGGAATCCCGTGGCACGCCGACGTCCACCGCGAACTCTTGGATTCCTTTCTCGGAGAACGTTTTCCCGGCGGTTCGGAACCACGCCGCATGGCGGAACTGGCCGACGAAGTCTCCCAGGCATTCGGCTTCCGAGTCCGCCCCGACCTACCCGCCGACATCATCAAAGCCTTCGGCCGCGCCGGAATCCTGTTGTCCTCCACCAGAAAATGGGAAATCCAGAACATCGACCACCCCGCCGTAGCCCCGCTGCTGGCCTACAAATCGCTGTACCGCCTGTACACCGCCAACGGCTGGTCCTGGCTCGAACAATGGGTCCACGACGGCCGCTTCCGTCCCGAATACCTGCCCGGCGGAACAGTATCCGGCCGCTGGACCACCAATGGCGGTGGCGCACTACAGATCCCGAAGGTGATCCGTGCAGCCATCCGCGCCGACCCCGGCTGGTCGCTGGTCGTCGCCGACGCCGACCAAATGGAACCCCGAGTACTCGCCGCCATCTCCCGAGACCCCGGCCTGATGGAAGTAGCCGGCCGCGGCGACGACCTCTACGCCGACCTGGCCGCCCGCGGCTTCGGCGGCGACCGAGACCAAGCCAAAATCGCCCTGCTGAGCGCCATCTACGGCCAAACCTCCGGCGACGCCCTCACCCACATGGCCAACCTGCGCCGCCGCTACCCCGCCGCGGTCGCCTACGTCGACGACGCCGCCCACGCAGGCGAAGAAGGCCGCCTGGTCCGCACCTGGCTGGGCCGCACCTGCACACCCCTGTCGGTGCCGCCCGACGACATCGAACCACCCCCCGACACCCGCACCAACTCCGCCGCCCGAGCCCGAGGCCGCTTCACCCGCAACTTCGTGGTCCAAGGCAGCGCCGCCGACTGGGCTCTGCTGGTCCTGGCCGGCCTGCGCCACGCCCTGCGCGACCTGCGCGCGGAACTGGTCTTCTTCCAACACGACGAAGTGATCGTGCACTGCCCGACCGACGAAGCCGAAACAGTCGCCGCGGCGATCGCCACCGCCGCGAACACCGCAGGCCGAATCGCCTTCGGACACACCCCAGTTCGGTTCCCTTTCACCACCGCGGTGGTGCAGTGCTACGGCGACGCGAAATAGGTCGCATCGGGCTGCGATGAGTTTCGCGTGGCGCGGGCGTCTAATCGAACATGACCTCAATTCACGCGGACATCACCCTCTCCCTCGACGGCTACGTCGCCGGTCCCCACGCGGGCCCCGGCAACGGGCTCGGCGACGGCGGCCGACCCCTCCATGATTGGATCTTCGGCGACCTGACCGATCCCGCCAACAGCGCCGACGCGGACTTCGTCGAGAAGCTCGATGCCGAAACCGGTGCGGTCATCGTCGGGCGCACCATGTTCGAAGCAGGCGACCGCTGGGGCAACCAGAATCCGTTCTCGACGCCGGCCTTCGTGCTGACCACCCGCGTCACCGACGACCTGCCGTCCGGCTTCGAGTACGTGACAAGCCTGCCCGAGGCCCTGCGCCGAGCCCGCGACGTCGCAGGCGACAAGGCGGTGGCCGTGCGCGGCGGCGCGCACGTGATCCGCCAGTTCCTCGAAGCCGACCTGGTCGACACCCTCACCCTGCACCTCGCCCCGCTCGTCCTCGGCGGCGGCACCCGCCTGTTCGAGGGCTGCGTGCCGACCGTGTGGCAGCGAACCGACTGCCGTCCGTCGCCGCGAGTCACCCACCTGACCTACCGCATCGCCCGCTGAGCCATTGTGGCCGCGTCCCTGCCGTTCCTGTCGGTGGGTTTCGGTAGCGTTCGTGGCGTGGAAACAGGCAAACGAATCCAAGAGCTCGCGGACCGCATGGTAGAGCTGCGCGACGCCTACTACCAGGGCACGCCGCTGGTCGCGGACGCCGACTTCGACGCGGTCGAAGACGAACTGCGCGCGCTGATCGAAGCCAATCCCGAGCTCACGCCTGACCCGAACCCGCTCGAGCAGGTCGGTGCGCCCGCGGTACTGCACGCGCCGGTGCGGCACTCGCGACCGATGCTGTCGCTCGAGAAGTCGACCAAACCCGAGCAGGTCGAGGCGTTCTTCAACCGCTTCCCCGGACAGTCGGTGGTCGTCATGCCCAAGCTGGACGGGTTATCCCTGGCCATCGTCTACGAGAACGGGCGGCTGATGCGCGCGGTCACCCGCGGCGACGGCACCACCGGAGACGACGTGACGCTGCTGGTCCGCGCCCTGGTCGACGGAGTTCCCGAGCGGATCGACCTGCCGGGGCGCGTGGAGGTGCGTGGCGAGGCGGTCATGCTGCGATCCACTTTCATCGCCTACAACGTCGCGCACCCCGACAAGCCACTGATCAACCCCCGCAACGCCGCAGCGGGCACTCTGCGTTCCAAAGACCCGTCCACCGTGTCGGACCGACGCCTGCAATTCTTCGGCTTCGACCTGGACACCTCCGCCGACGACGCCGCCCACGACCTGGGTGAGGGGCTGCGCGCCATCGGCGTCGCGGGAGCGGAGATGCGCCTGTGCGCCGACGCCGCGCAGGCACAGGCCGCGATCACCGATATCGAAGCCGGCCGCAACGACCTGGACTACGACATCGACGGTGCGGTACTACGCCTGGCCGACCGAGATGCCTACGCGGCAGCCGGAACTCGCTCGAACTCCCCCCGCGGCGCACTCGCCTTCAAGTTCGCCGCCGAGGAAAAAACCACCCTGCTGCGCGAAGTCATCTGGGACGTCGGCAAGACCGGCAAAATCGTCCCCGTCGCCTGGCTCGAACCCGTCTTCGTCGGCGGCACCACCGTCACCAAAGCAACCCTGGCCAACCAGGAAGTGATCCGCGCCCGCGACATCAAGGTCGGCGACACCGTCCTCGTCCGCCGCGCAGGCGACGTAATCCCGTTCGTAGCAGGCGTTCTCGATGCCTCGAAACGCACCGGCGAAGAAATCGACATCATCTCGCCCACCGCCTGCCCCTCCTGCGGCCAACCGGTCACCGAACAGGGCAACAGCCGAGAACTGTTCTGCACCAACGTTTCCTGCCCCGCGCAAACGGTCCGCCGCCTCATCCACTGGGCCTCGCGAGCAGCCGCGGACATCGATGCCATCGGTGGAGTTTGGATCGAACGCCTAGCCGAGGCAGGCATCCTGGAAAACCCCTCCGACTTCTACACCCTGACCAAAGAACGCCTCCTCGAGTTCGACCGTATCGGCGAAATCTCCGCTGCCCGCATGATCGACTCGATCGACGCCAGCCGCCAGGTAGGCCTGCGCCGCGCCCTGATCGGCCTAGCCATCCCCATGGCGTCCGACGGCACCGCCGCCCGCCTGGCCCGCTCCGGCTTCGGCTCCCTGGAAGAAGTCGCCGACGCGGGCGAAGAACGCCTGGTCGCAGTCGAAGACATCGGCCCCAAGGTCGCTGCCTCCCTCGAAGCCCACCTCACCCGCCTGCGTCCAGAACTGGAACGCCTTCGAGCCGCAGGCGTCAATCTCGATGTGCGCGAAGAAGACCTCCCCCCGGTCGTCGCGGCCGGCGCCCCCCTCGCGGGCAAAACGGTCGTCATCACCGGCGCCATCAGCGACCCCCGCTCCGGCGAAAAGGTCGCCCGCCCGACCTTCCAGCGGCTGTGCGAACAGGCAGGCGCCACCACGGTCTCCTCGGTCTCGGCCAACACCGACATGCTCATCACCGGCGCGGGCGTCGGCGACAGCAAACTCGCCAAGGCGGAAAAGCTCGGCGTGGAGGTCGTCGACCAGGGCGAAATCTGGAACTTACTGATCGAGGCCAAGGTCGTGTAGGGGCAGCCGAATCCACTGTCACGGAACACGCCCAGCGACAGCACCGCGTCCACGATCAGGCGTTCTGTGGGTGGAGCCGTGCGACCACCCGCGATCAGTAATCCTGGCTCTTCGCTCGAGATGCCACCAGTTCGGTGAAGGCCTTCGCGACAAGGGCGACGGAATGATCCGGGTCCGCGCTCAGTGGCCGCAAGGTCGCCAGCGCGCTGGTGCCGGGCAGTTCCACCAATGCCTGGATCAGCCGGATTCGGATGCCTGCGTCGTGATCGTGTGTGGTCAGAGCGTCGGTCAGCGCGCGCAATATTCGATCGGCGGATTCCGGATCACCGGACAGCTCGCCCAGCACTTCGCCCGCGTCGACATCGTTGACACCCGCGATCACCATTCCCACCAGGACCGGCTCGGCCGCGGTCACGCCACGACGACCGGCGGACAGGGCCGCGTGACCACGGACCCCGGAGTCCGGATCGTCGAGCGTGGCGGTGAGCAACTCGGTCGCGGCGTCGCCCGAAATCTCCGCCACCGCCAGCACCGCCCGCCGCCGAACCTCGACGTCGACCGAGGCAAGTCCGGGCGCGACCGCGACCAGGCCGTCGCCGCCGGCCCGCGACAGCGCCCAGCGCAGGGCGCCCGCCATATTGGGCTCGGTCTCGGCCAGCACCGCCGCGGCCAGCAGGCCCGTCGGCACCGGCTCGTTCGCGGCCGGGTTCAGCACCGCCTGCAAACGGTTGTGCGGGTCGGCCGAGCCGAGCGTGCGAACCAGTTCGACGATGCGCAGCACATCCGGCCAATCGTCGGGCTCGGCGTTCTCGACCGCGCGCAGCCGATCGAGCAGTTCGCGCTCCCGCACCAGCCGCTGCTCCGTGCGTTCGATGAGATCGCTCACCAGGGTCCGCGGCGTGAACGACTGATCTGCCAGTATCCGGGCGATCTCGCGCAACGAGAGACCAAGCGTCCGAAGGCTTTCCACGTGAAAGATGCTGCGGATATCGGCATCGGAGTACTGGCGATACCCGCCGACGGTGCGCCCGGTGGGTCTGACCAGCCTGAGCGAGTCGTAGTGGCGCAGCATTCGGGTGCTGACTCCCGAACGCCGCGCCACCTCGCCGATCAGCACGGGGCGCCGTCGAGGGCAGCGACCCGCTTCGCCGCGTCGATGTCGAGATCGAACGCGGCATCCGGGTCACGCAGCAACTGCTCGGTGGCCAACGCGTGCGCCCGCACTTCTGGATCGGCACTGGTCGTCGCGCGATGCAGCACCGGGGCGATCACCTCGCCCAGTGAGGTCAGCGCACGGCTCAAGCTGCGCCGAACGTCCCGATCACCGCGGGCGAATTGGGTAGCGAGCTCGGTGGCCAATGCCTCGCACTCGGCATCCGGCACGAGGACAACCGCCGCCCGCCACGCGCTGCGCGCCACGTCGTCATCGGGATCGCGCAGCAGCGCCGAGGTAATCGACGGCCACACCGTCGGATCGCCGATCTTGGACAGCGTGTGCAACGCCTGGCTCCGGGCCTGACCTCCGTCGGACTCCAGTTCGGCGCGCAGCCGGGGCACGGTCAGCTCAGCGGGAAGTCTGGTCAGCGCCCAAGTGAGCATGTCGCGCACGAAGAAGTCCGACTCCACCGCGCAGCGATCCACCAGCGCACCCAGCAGCGCCGGGTCGGCATGGGTGCCCGCAGCCAGCGCGGCCTGCAGCCGGGTCGACGCATCCCGCGCGCTCAGCGCGGCAAGCAGCCGCGGATCCACCGATTGTCCTGATGTCGAGTTCATGTCGGAACCACCTCCAACCTCCAGTGAAGACGTTGTCACTGTGTCAGGGTCAAGCGCTCGATCGGGTCAGGACGCTCACCGTCGCGCCCGGCAGGACCGTGCGCATCACCTGTACCACTCGTCTGAACTGCGAAGGATCAGGCGGCCACAACCTCGGCCGCGCCGTTGAGTCGCGCGTAACGTCCACCGTCGTCGATCAGGGTCGAGTGGTCGCCGAGTTCGACGACCCGGCCGTGGTCGAGCACGGCGATCTGGTCGGCGTCGCGGATCGTGCTGAGCCGGTGGGCGATGGTGATGACCGTGCGGCCCTGCGCGACCACGTCGATGGCGGCTTGCACCGCGCGTTCGGTCTCGTTGTCCAGCGCGCTGGTGGCTTCGTCGAGGACCAGCACGCGTGGGTCGCGCAACAGGGTGCGGGCCAGGGCGATGCGTTGTTTCTCGCCGCCGGAGAACCGGTGGCCGCGCGACCCGACCACCGTGTCGTAGCCGTGGGGGAGCGCGGCGATCAGTTCGTGGATCTGGGCGGCGCGGGCCGCGCGTTCGATCTCCGCGTCGGTGGCGGTGGGCTTGGCGTAGCGGAGGTTTTCGCGAATGGTCGTGTGCAGCAGGTACGACTCCTGGGACACCACGCCAACGATGCGGGCGAGGGTGCCCAGTTCCAGGTCGCGCACGTCGACGCCGTCGATGGTCACTCGGCCGTCGGTCACGTCGTGCAGTCGCGCGACCAGCGAGGCCAGGGTGGTTTTTCCGGAGCCGGTCTCGCCGACCAGGGCCAGCGTCGATCCCGGCGGGACGACGAGGGAAATGCCGTCGAGGACAGCGGGGCCCTCGTTCTCATAGCGGAAGCTGACATCTTCGAACCGGACCTCGCCCACGACATCGCGCGGGTCGAGGTCGATCGGCTGCGCGGGCTCGTCGATCTCGACGGGCAGGTCGAGGTAGCCGAAGATCCGGCTGAACAGTGCCATCGAACTGGTGACTTCCACACCCACGTTGAGCAGCGCCATCAGCGGCCGGAAGAGCCCGGCCTGCAGGGTCGTGAACGCGACCAGCGTGCCGATCGTCATGCCGCTGCTGGTCGCCGGGAGTCCGGCGGCCAAGTAGAGCAGGGCAGGAATCGCGGCGAACACGATGCTCATGGTGGCCATCCGCCAACGCCCGGCCAGCTGCGCGCGCACTTCGAGATCGACCAGGTCGTGCGACGTCTTCTCGAAGGTCGCCGACGCGAGCGGCCCGGTGCCCAGCGTCTTACCCAGCTGCACACCGCTCACCGACAGCCCCTCCTCGACCTGACCGTGCAGGTCGGCGAGGTGACGTTGGCGCTGGGCGGTGATGGTGCGGCGAAGCAGGGCAACGCGTCGCGTCAACCAGATCGCCGGCGGCAGGACCACCAGCGACAACAGCGACAACCGCCACGACAGCACGGTCATCGCGATCGCGGTACCCACCACGGTGGTGACATTGCTGGCGATGGAGGTCGCGGTGCTGGTGACCACCGACTGCATCCCGCCGACATCGTTGATCAGGCGGGACTGGACCTCGCCCCCGCGCGTGCGGGTGAAGAACGCCAGCGACTGCCGTTGCAGATGGCGGAACACGTCGGCGCGCAACACGTGCATGACCTGCTGCCCGACGGTGGTCGAGATGAGCGTCTGGCCTACGCCGAGCACCGCGGTGAGCACGGTCACCGCGAGCATCCCGCCCACGGCCCACAGCAGCAACGACACGTTCTGCTGCGGCAGCGCGTCATCGATGATCATCCGCAGCAGGAACGGCGAGGCGAGACCGATCGTCGAAGCCGCCACGATCAACACGGTCAGCCCGGTGAGCTGCAGCCGGTACGGCGCGAACAGCGCGACGATCCGACGCAGGGAAACCGGCGACTCGCGCAGTTGCGCGCGGTCGGCCGGGTCGAGGCGACGGGTGCGTCCGCCGGTCGAGTCTTTCTCTTTCATGCAACCCCCTTGGGCTGTGCAAGTATGCTGAGGTTACCTCACTATCTGGTCAGGTGAACAAACCGAGAGGCGAGTTTATGCCCGACAACGACAGCGACCTGCTCATGCAGGTAGCCAGAACGCTCCGTCGGCGCTGGTCAGCGGCATACGCCCCGATCGGACTCACCCCCCACCAGGCCCGAGCCCTGCGCGTCACCGGCGAACACAACGGCCTACGCCTCTCGGCCATCGCCGACGCACTACGCATCAGCCCCCGCTCAGCCACCGAAGTAGTCGACGCCTTACAGGAAGCCGACCTGGTAACCCGCCACCCCGACCCGACCGACCGCCGAGCAATCCTCGTAACGGTCACCCCGTCGGGCAAGCGAACCCTGGCAACCCTGACCGACGCCCGAACAAAGGACGCCGACGACTTCTTCAGCCGACTCACCGATGAGGAGCGCGCCGCGCTGCGCGCCATTCTGGGAAAGCTCGTCCGCTAACCGATCGACCCGGCGACGTTGGTGTTGTGCACCGAACAGACCCACCAGGACCCATCGCGCCGGACGAGCACCCATGTTCCACGATTGGTGACGGAGAACTCCGGTGTGCGCAGCGTCTGCTCTACGTTGACCACAGCGTGGTCGGGTGTCAGGAAGCGGACCACGAGCAGTTCGAAGTGGGCGCGGGCGTCGGGAGCGCTGCCGAGGCGTTCTCGATGGTAGGAGTGCAGTTCCTCCCAGCCGCGAAAGATGGCCCCCGCGGGGGTGATGAACACGACGTCGTCGGTGAATGCCTGATCGAAGGCGGCGGCATCCTTGGCGACCAACGCCTGTTCCAGTGTTCGGAACAGTGCCTCGATCTCGGCCGTCGCGGTGGCGTCTGTCTCGGCCACGCCGGCTGTCGGGCGGCTACCCGACATCGGGCCCGAATACTGCCTTGTCATCGGCTTCCTCTCAGATCTGCGTCCTGGTCTCACCGACAACCCTGCACGATCGTCGATCGGCATGGGGGAAGATGCGCGCACGTGGGGCGCCAAGTAATGTCCCGGAGCTGTGGAAGACGACGGTATGCGGGGCACCCGACGGATTACGGCGGGATGGGCCGGTGTGACCGTGCTCGGGGTGATCGTGGGGTACGTGGGGGTGCTGCTGGCCAATGCCCGGCACTTCTACACAGACGACACCGAGGCGCAATATGTTCCGCTCTGGCTGACAGTCGGGCGGCACCTGCGAAACGGGGACTTTCCGGGGCTGGAACCCCAGCGTTGGATGGCAGGCAATTACCTGATCGAAGGTCAGGCGAGTCTGTTCAACCCGCCGCAGCTGCTGGTCGCGGCGATCGCACCCTCGTTCGACAACATGGTCGTGCTGGCCACGGTGGTCAAGCTCGCCTATTCGATCATCCTCGCCCTGGGCGTTTTTCGGATCTGCCTGGCCTATCGGGCGCAGCCGCAGTGGGCGGCGGTGGCCGGGGTGGCGATCTGTTTCTCCGGGTGGTTGCTGTTTCTCGACCAGGCCACGTGGGTGCTGGGTCTGGCCGGAACTGCTTGGCTGGCGCACGCGTGGGCGTCGGCAGTGCGCTACGCGCGAGGACGCAGCGGCCCGATTCCGGTGTTCGTTTTCCTGTTCTTCACGATCACCGTGGGCTACGTGTGGCCGGGCGTCGAAGCGGCGCTGATGATCGTGGCCGTGGCGGCGGGGGAGTGGCTGTATCAGCGCTCGCCGTGGCCGTCGCTGCGGCTGCTGCTGGCCGCCGGATGCGCCGGACTGGCCGGGGCGATCACGTATCTGCCGAGCCTGCTGTCCTCGGAAGTCACCTGGCGCGTGGCCGACAACTCGATCCACAACGACGGCTTCATGACGGTGCCGTGGTCGGAATCGCTGAGCGCGAGCCTGCCCACGAACTTGCCGTCGTTCAACTCCTGGTTCGGTCTGATCCAACCGTTCCCGATCGTCTACATCGCCTGGTTCCTCATCCCCGGCCTGGCCTTCGTGGACTGGAAGGCGGCGGCGAAGTCCGCGCGCGAGATCAGCGGCATCGCGATCTTCGCCGCGATCACCCTGATCTGGACCGCCGGACCCGCGATGCTGGGCCCGCTACGTTGGCCCGCCCGCGTCCTGCCCATGCTCGCGATGGCCCTGCTTCTGCTCGGGTGCGTGCTGTTGAGCAGGCATGGCAGCCTCGTCAACTGGCGCACGCGAGGCGCGGTGGCGGTCGCGCTGGTCGCGGTGCTGTGGGTGCGCGCGGTCGCCTCCGCGCCCTACGACCGGATCCAGGTCCACCTGGCCGCGGCGCTCGTGGTGATCGCGCTCGGCGCGGTCGTGACACTGCTGTACGCGAAATGGGGACCGACAGCGGCCTGCACGGCACTGCTGGCGACCATCGCGCCGATCGCGTACTACCAAGTCGACGAGTCGTTCCCGCATCCGATGTCGTGGAGCCTGCCCGAAAGCCGTTCCGAGGCCGCCGCCCGATTCCCCGACTTCGACGGCACCACCCTGCAACTGGGCAACAGCCAGGCCTTCCCCGGTGACGCCAAGAACAGCGACGGCGTCTACACCTCCCTGGTCGTGGGCTTCTCCGCCGAAGTCCCCGGTGTCGAATACGTCAACGGCTACACACCGATCGGCCACCGGGCATTCTCGGACCGCATCTGCATGTTCTGGGAGGGCAGCACCTGCGCCGAATCCCTCGGCAAGATCTTCGAGATCGAACCGAAAACCGGCAAACCCATCGTCGACCTGATGAAGGTCGACCGCATCACCCTGATGCGCCTGGTCTACCCCGACGTCCGCTGGCACCCCGCACCCGCGGGCTGGCACTGGGTCGACTACCCACCCAACGACAAATGGATCTGGGTCCTCGAACGCGACAGCGGCCCGATCTCCACCACCAACGGCCGCATCGCCGCCACCGCCGACGGTGTAGACGCGGTCTCCCTCACCGAATCCGGCTACACGAGCACCGCCCGAGTCTCGTCCGAGAACGGCGGCCGCGTGACATTCGCCCGCCTGATGTGGCCCGGCTACCGCGCCACGCTCGACGGCCGCGACCTCGACGTCGAAGCCGTCGACGACATCTTCGTCTCCGTCATCGTTCCTGCGGGCACCGAGAACGCGCAGCTCGAGGTCACGTGGCGACCGCCGGGCATGTATTTGGGGATCGCGATCTTCTCGCTCGGGGTGACCGGGATCGGCGCGCTGCAGTGGTGGTTTGTGCGCAACCGGCGGCGGTCGGATGGGCTTCTGCTCACCAGTTCGGTGTCTGCGTTGGGTGATGGTGAGGTCGTCGATCGACCGCGTGACCAGAGCTCGAAGGTGTTGGCCCGGTAGGGGTTGACTGTCCCGTAGGGGGAGACGGTTGGCTGGGCTCATGGACCTCACCGAGATCAAACAGGCCACCGCCGTCCTGAGCGAATGGGCGCACGTGGCGACCGTGGGTCGAGATGGCGACCCCGACGTCTCTCCCGTGCACCCCGCGTGGCAGGGCGACACGATCTGGTTTCTGACCGGTGCGTTATCGGTCAAGGCCCGCAACATCTCTCACCACCCTCGAGTCGCCATGCACTGGCAGATCGACGCGGCCGGCGATGGCGTCGAGGTGTGGGGCGAGGCCGAGATCTACGCCGACGTGAGCACCAAGCGTGGCCTGTGGAACGGGGTATTCGACTACGACCTCAACGACTTCGCCCCCGGTGGCCCGGACGACTCACCCGACATGGTGTTCGTAGCCGTCCGGCCCACCCGTGCCGTTCACATCCGCGCCTTCGGCATGGGCGGGACGAGCAACTGGTCGATCCGTCCGCATCGCGCCTCCACATCGACGGAAAAATCGCCTCTACCAGCCGATTAGTACCTTCGGTCAGAGGTGGGGTAATCTTTTCGAGCACCCGGAGACGGGGGCAAGAAACGGGCTGTGGCGCAGCTTGGTAGCGCACTTGACTGGGGGTCAAGTGGTCGCAGGTTCAAATCCTGTCAGCCCGACAGTGAAACCCCCTCTGACCTCGGTCGGAGGGGGTTCTTCTGTATCTGGAGACCTGCAACGTTTGGGTCCAAATGGACACATATTGCACACTAAAAGCTTCAACCAGCCCATCTGGCGGCCTCTGAAAGGCCTTCAAACCCATGGTTTCGCCCACTAGGGGCCGCCGCGCATCGTTATGTGATGCAAATCACGAAAATCGGCCCAGGTGGGGTCCTGAGCAGCCTGTTTCCGATCGCTGGCAAGGCTGAATTCTTCGCTCCGACTGATCTCCGGACCACCTGGCGGATCTTCCGCCGGTACGGGCTCGGCCCAAGTGCGAGCGACTGGCACCCTCCCATCGCTGCCCACTGATTCCGATCGTAGATGTGCAGTTTCTGTTATTCGGTTGCGCTGGTTCGAGTGCTGCGCACGCGGCCTTCGCCGTACCTGCGTTTCGGCGGTGTCGATGGCAAAGCGTCCGGGGCATTGCATGAGTGAGTAGCGGGCGTCGCCAAGGCTCACCACTGTGGGTGGCAGAGAGTGCGGTGCGCACGGAGTGTCAACACGGAGAACCCTGAGGGCCATCGTGCGTGTCCGGAGGGGGATACACTCGCTATCCACAGTGGTTGACCTGCGGAAGCGCTGAGTATCGGGCCCGTAGCGGTACGGGGTCTCGCAACGGGCTTGCTTCCGGTCGCCCGAGTTCGTTCCGGGCGCGGTGATTTCGATGTCGAGTTGGGCGAGCAGGATGGGAGCGGTCGGCAGACCGAATGCTTGGCCGGAGCATCGGTGGTCGTTCTGGCCGTCGGTAGATGTCTCGAACCGGCTGTCGGAGCAGGCAGTGGGGCGGCGAGTAGTTCGATCGGCGTTCTGGTGAACTCATTTGCCTCGTTGGTTGCGGCTTAAGCAGCGCTAGAGGTGATTTGGGCGAGGTAGCCCTTGAGCGCGGCTACGCCGACACAGCTTCGGGCGTGTGGGAAAGGGTCGGTGTCGTGGAGAGGTGTCGATCAGTTCCGCGGATGTTTGCAGTGCATGCCGGGTTGCACTTCCCGACGTTCGACCTCGGCTGCTTCTACCGCGATCTCTGCACCGGCGTTACGTGCGGTCGATAGCCCCGGCGATCCACTCGGTCAGCGCGGGCGCGGCGGTGTCGTAGCCGGTGGTGTCGAACCGCGCCCCGTCGCTGTTCTGGGGGGTCGGAACGCCTGTCCTGGTGGTGTTGGTCGCGGTGTTGTAGGTGAGTGAGGGTAGGGAATCCGGTCCCGGTGAACAGGCTGGCGGTGGCCGAGAGGAGGTCGGCGGCGATCGGTGCCAGCTCGGTCAGCGCCAGGAACGCGGCGACGGGGTCGCCCTTGGCGAGGGTTTCGACGGCCGTCCAGGCGATAGTTCCGGTGTTCGCCAGACCTCATCGATACGCGCGGACCAAGCCGTTCAAAGAGTGATGTATTTCATGGTTTGTAACAGGGCGCCTGTTACGCCCGGTTTGGGGACTGGAGCTTCCGATCAGCAACCCAGCTGAGATGCTCCTCCGGATCGAAAGGCATTGGTATGAAATGGTTTCCGAATACGAGCCCTCCGCGAGGGCGACCAACAACAGTCGCGGTGTCTTCACTGGCCACCATGATCGTGTGCGCGGTCGTGATGTCGACAGCGACCGCGTGGGGCGACCCGAATGCCCCATCGACTACGCCGCCGACCTCGGCAGCACCGTCGGCGACCACCACAACCAGCACACCGCAGGCAACGCCATCGAAGCCCGCTCAATCGTCTTCGGCTACGACCGAACCCGCGGACGCGCCTACGACCACCGAACGGCCGACAGCACGGCCGTCCACGACGACCTCCGCGCCGCCGTCCACCACGACTGTCACCTCCGCGCCGCCGGTAACCCTGACCGAACCAGAACCGGTCGGGTGCATCTCGGAGACGCCGGGCAAGCGAAACAAGCCCGAAAAGTGGGCACCGACAAAGAATCCGAACCGCAAGGTCACACCGGGCAAGATGCGGTCGGACTGCGAGGAGGTCCCCGGCGGGTTCACCAAGGAACAAGCCGACAAGGCCGAAACCATGGAAGCCGCAGTGAAGTCGGCGGATTCGACCGAGGGTGGGGCAACGGTGATGGTCGCGCCGGGTTGTCAAGTCTATTGGCCCGCTCCGTATGAGGTGTGTGGCGCGATCCGCGATAAGTACAACGAGCTCGGCGGTCCGAACAGCTTTCTGCTCTGGCCGACCAGCAACGAGCTGACCAACCCGGACGGTGTTGGTAGGAGAAATACCTTCACCAACGGGCCGATCTACTGGTCTCCGTGGGGTGGTGCGCATCCGGTGGCGAACCACTTCTTCGCTGCGTGGCAGCGCAACGGTTGGGAAGGCGGTATTCTTGGTTACCCGACCTCTGATGAATTCGTCAACGGGGACGGGATAGGGCGTCGCCAGTATTTCGACGGCGGTACCGTCTACTGGCGGCTGAACGAGGCGTATTTCGTCGCCGGTGCCATCCGTGACAAGTGGGGCGAAACCGGCTGGGAAGGTGGCTTTCTCGGGTATCCGAGCAGCGACGAAACCGGCACGGCAGTCGGCGGCGGACGATTCAACACCTTCGAGCGAGGTGTCATTTACTGGTCAGGTGCGGGTGGTGCCCATCCTGTGGTCGGTGGTGTCCTCGACAAGTGGGCGAAATCGGGGTACGAAGGCGGCACTTATGGCTTCCCGATCGGAGATCAAACCAGTCGCGACGCCAACGTCACTGTGGAGCAGCAGTTTCAAGGTGGACTGATCACCGCTCCGGGTCCTGCTGCCACCGAGCTCGCCTACCTCAATCCTGGCACTACTGCCGAGCAGATGATCGCCGAGGCACAAGCGTGGGCTCAGCGGATGGCAAAGCCTGTCATCGATGTGCTCAATGAGACCCTGCGAAAAGGCAGGGAGTACACGGAGATCGGCAATACCAGCGACACTCCATCAGAAGACGATATGCAAGACGTTCCTGACGCGCGCGGCCCCGGCGATATCTTCTACGCCGACTCGAGCTTGGAAAGCGGACTCGTAAGTTGGATCAATCACGGTCATATGGCAATCTTCGTTTCGAAGACGAACACAGTCGAGTCCAACAATTCGAAGGGCGTCTTCGAGATCGATAATTCCCCAGCCGGACCCACGGGCGTGCGGAGAAAAATGCGCAACCCCAAGCTCGCGTGGGTCAACACGTCCGACGAGATTCGCGCGAAGGCCGTCGCATTCGCCCTCTCGAAGAAGGGCAAAGGGTACAACAACAACTTTGCCTTCAGTGACAACATCGAAGATGAGCAATACCATTGCGCGCAAATCGTCTGGGCATCGTATATGCATGCATCGAACGAAGACGTAGACCTGCGAGATCCGGTAGCGAAACATATATCAACCGGAGTGTATCCAAAAGAGGTCTTTAGATCGTCCTGGCTAACGCGCTACTGAGCGATCCGGCCGGAACAAATCAAACTCTCACACTGCCTATTGCAAGGATGGCTGTCGCTCATGGTAAAACTTCGTCCGCTGGCGCGGGTACTGGCCTCAACGGTGACCCTCCTGGCTGTCGCTTCGTGCGCGCAGCGTGAGTATCCAGGAGGCCCGTCAGACACGCTGGGGGCTGAGGTCGTGGGAGCTGTTTCGGTCGGACCAAACGGCTGGGACGCCATCGGAGACAAGGACCGCACACGGGTCTTCCTCTTCGATGCGAAGGGCGAAGTAGTCTCGCGGTTGGATGGTGTCGCGATCGCCAACAACCGGCTACTGGTCTCCCGGCAGCGGCTGATCACCGTTGCCGGGAGCTCGGTAACCACGCTCGACGGTGCCGGTCGTTTCGCAGTGCCGATCGATGCGGAACTCATCGTCCAGGCCGCTGCCAATGATCCTCGTACAGGCGCGGCGACCATTTGGTTCAACAGCGGGGTGATAGATGACCAATACACCAACCGATACGTATCGATTGGCCCCGACCACACATCGCGCGTCGGATCCGTACCCGGCATCGTCGGCTCGGCTGGATACTGCGGGGACAAGCACTTTGCAGTGGTCCGCCAGTCGTATGTAGGTTCCTCGGGGGCCCCGACACAGCAATGGCTCTACGCAATCCCGCCTAATGGCGACGCTGTCGCAGTAAGTGAATGGCGCCATGATCCAGGATATAGGCCGATATCCTCGGCGACCTGCACTGATCGAGGAGAAATGCTGGTGCTCTATGGGTCCGAAGAGTTGATCACCAACAAGAGTGGAGGCCTCAGTCCGACCCTGGTAAGAATCGACACCACTAACGGTTCACGGACTGAAACGCCATTGGACATGCCTGAGTACGCCTGGAACACGCGGCCGGGGGCGCTCACGATCGTCGAAGATCGACTCTATTGGATCACCCACGAGAATGAGGTGCTGTCGGTTGGTTTGGATGGATCATCGAAAGTCAACAAAGAGTGGAGGTTGCCCGACCTCGGCGAGGAAACATCAGCGTCAGTCGCGGGCAATACCGTCTCCGCGATCAACCATCGAGGCACTCCAACCTTCACCCAATACGATCTACGGACCGGGCGGATAATACGAGAGTCAGTGACGTTGCCGTGGCTCGAACCGCTCGAGGGCTCAGTCTCCGACAGCGGAGGCACCATTTACACGATAGACGCGTCCGTCGGCATGGTCAGCTGATATCGCACGGTCGACACGACCCCGGACGCCAGCCAGGAAATTGTGAGGTGCAGTAGCAGGGCTTGACGACGGCGCTCGAACTGTCAGATTGGCGTACCGAACGGACCGTGTTCAACCCGTAAGCCGTTGGGCCGCCGCAGATCTGCTGACCCGTTTGGCCGACTGCACCGCCCAGTGGTGCCGAGCAATTCGCTCGACACCACCGGGCGGTGCGCTGTTGGCTGTGGGTGACTTTGTCGCGCTGGCTACTTCGTGCGGTCGATAGCCTCGTCGATCCAGTCGGTCTGCATGGGGCGGCCGTTGTCGTAGCCGGTGGCAAGGTACACGGCTGCGTGGTCGTTCCGGAGGGCCGGATCGCCGGTGGCGGTCGTGGTGCCGACCCCGGTGGTGGCGGTGTTGAAGGTCTGGGTGAGCGCAGGGACCGATCCCGGTGAACGCGGTGGCGGTGGCGGTGGCGGTGGCCGAGAGGAGATCGGCGGCGATCGGTGCCTTGCATCAAGCCTGTCTGCACGCGGCACCATGAGCGTCGTCTACGCCGCACACGCGCACCAACCTCGAAATTCAGGCGCCGAGGGTAACCGTCACCACCGTCACGACAGCATCACCTGGATCGCGCCGCCGCCCATCACGATTACGAACAGTACGGCGATGCCGATCCAGAATGGCAGCCAACCACGTTTGGTCATCGCAGCACTCTGAGCTGCCTCCTCGGCGGTCTTGGGCGGCTCCAACGCTGACCATGCCACCACCGTCCCCACCATCGTGACAGCACCGATAACCACTATCGCAACGCCGAGCAGCATCGACACCAGCGCGAACACGCCGATCCCGGACAGCAACAACAACACCCCGACCGTGAACAACGCCTGTACCACTGCCAATTGTGATTTTGTCATCTCGTCGCGGCTCACAGTTCTACCTCGATCGGGGCGCCGAAGATCTTATCGGCCGGGAGATCCCAAAAGTGCGTGGTCACATCCGTACTTCCTAGTCGAGTAGTCACTGTCAGCCGATAATTCTCAGCCGTGCGATCAGGTCGCGACAGTATGAACGGGAATGCGCATACCATCCCGCCGAGCCCACGGGCGTACATGCCTGCGGGCAGATTGGTACTCGTGACCCGGTCTCCGACAGTGTCGCTGTCCACCAACGTGTACAACGCCACGACGGCATCAACCCCGAGCGGGTGCCCACCGACCATGACCGAACAGCCCCCGCCCTCCTCGGACCGAGAATCACCAACGACCACGACACGCCCCGACAGATCGGCCATATTCCGGTCACGGAAAGCCCGAACACCGACACCCGCAGCGACAGCAGCCACCACGACACAGCGTGGCCTGCGCGAGCGGAAACAGCTGTCCCTGCCCTGACTCCGGATCCAGGTGAGCACGAATCGCCTGCAGATGTGTCACCGCAACCGACAGACCCTGATGCGCAACCGCCGAAACCGGCGCAGGCGGCCAGTCGAGGTCGTCGACACGCAGCTGGCTGCCCGGCTCGGGCCTGAACACGGTTGCGGCCGCGCTCCGCCACAGCTCGAGCGTCGCGAAGGTCGATCGAATCTGCCGCGCGTAGTCGGCATCGCTGGTCACGCCCGGATACTACGTGCGAGCATGCGATACACGGCAGGGAATTTTCCCGCACGGCTTCTCAGCTTCACATGATCGCTGGTCAGGTCACAATGCTGAACTAGAGTCGCGAGCCGGACTGCCACAGCTGCGGTAATGCACACCTCTCCGTGTCGACCAAGTGAATTACGAACCTGCTGGCCTGCAACGGATTTGGGAATACATTTTGCCTCACGAACAACCTCATACCGCCCGCCTTACTCGCCGAGGCTGCTAGCGCCCCGGCTGTTGCGGTCGATGGAGCGCGTTGAGCAGTTTGGATTCACCAGGGCCCATATGCACTGATTTCGCTTGGGCAAGGGCTGCATTCGCAGCTCCCGGGTCATAACCAGCGAACGGTGGCGCCGGTGCGGGCAGCCAGTTGTCAGCATGGGGCTGGGGCAGCATCGCTGGCTTCATCTGGCGCCTGTCCCACAACTTTTGGCACTCAGCAGTCACCGCCTGCACAACCGGTGTGACAGACCCGAGCACGCCATGCATCGTTATCGAGGCATCCTCGGTCAAGCAGACATCGGGGAGTGCGTCGACTCGCTGCAACTCGAAGCCTTGGACAAGTTCGGGCTGTCGAGGCAGCAACGAATAGGTCCCGGCTTCGGGCTTGCGCTTGTCGACTTGCACCAAGAAGTCGGTCCAGCGGGCTCGGTGCACGAATCCGTTGCGCGTGGCCTGAGCCCAGGTTTCCCACCCAGCTGGACCCGCAGCAGCCGCTGCACCCCGTGCTGAGCGAAGCAGCTGGTCTTGGGCGAGCCCTCCCTCCGTCTGTTCGGCGGCGAGGCGCTTTCGCAGCTGGCCGCCGCGACCGTTTTGTCCGGATGTACGGGGATAGGTGGGTGCTGTATCAATGGTATTGAGCGTGCCCCAATCTGCCTTGACGATGTTGACATTGATCGCGCCGACCCCAACGACCACCGCGGCCAGCGTGTCGAGGACCGAGCCCACGGCACGGAAGAAGCCGGCGCGTTCAGCATCGATATGCGCGAGACGTCGCCAATCCATGCCGTTGCGTTCTACCAGGTTTGGTGGCCCTGCCGACTTGCGCCGTTGGCGGGCAAAATAGATGTTCTCTTTTTGCACCGCCTCCTCGTAGCTCCATAAGTGCACGGCCGCGTCACGGAGATTGGTGCCGACCGTCCCGACGGCGTTGGTGAGATAGTGCGACAACCACCCGCGCGCCTCGATCGGCATCGAGTATCCGACCCACCACGTGAACCCGACAACGTCGTCGCGGAGATCGCGCGTCAGTGCCTGTTTCAGCTGTCCTACCGCGAGTAGCCCCGGGCGCACCGGGTCGTCGAATTGGGTCACGACTCCCCATTCTGGCGGATCAAGCACGTAGCGTCGCGGGATTTTCTGAGGCGGGACACACCAATCACCAACTCCCCCTGCTGGCGGAAACCGCCGTGATTGGTCACGGGTCAGTTCAGGCCCGAACCCATTCCACATTGGGGCCCGGAGTGGGTCCGGGGGTCGCCGCGTCCAACCTGCTGCCCGACCGCAGTACCGGCCACCACCGCCGGTTCGACGCCGACGAGGTCGCCGACTTCCTAGCCAACTACCCTTATCGGCCGGATCGGCCCGTCGCCTACCTCGGGGTGTCCCTCGGCCCTCTCGCCGAGCGTGTAGAGCCTGTCTACGATCTATCTACCCTGCCACCGGTCCTGTTCAGCCGCTACGCCGGCTACGACTACCTCAACGTTGCTGGCCTGACTCCGACCGAGCGCGCCCGGGCGATCGTGTGCACCTGGAACATCAGCGAGGCGACCGCCAAAGCTGTGATCGAGCGGAAGCTTCCTCTGATGGGCTGCGTCAAAGGCGTCACCACCCACGACACGATCTTCTGGCCCCGCGACATGATCCGGCTCACCGGCGGCATTGGGTTCGTCGTCGACCCCGACCTGCGTGGCCATGACGAGATCGGCACCGGGGTCATCACCACCGTCCCCGGTGGCGGACCCTGGCGCATCGTCGACCCCGCTGGGCTGTGATGGCTTCCTGGCCGTCCCGGTCCGCCGCGCGACTCGCCATCCACCTGGGCTAATCGGCTTGTAAGTTGTTCCCTCAGTAGGATATTGATCGTCCAGGAAGACCGGGCACAGGCGAGAGTCTGCACCACCCCCAGCTCCTACGCGGAATATCCCAAACGAGCGCGATGGAGGAGGTGAAGAATTTCGATGTGCGAGGACAAACTGGACGGGCCTTCGGGCCCCAGCGAGGACCGGCCGAACAGCAAGTTGCTCTGGCTGTTTCGGTTCGGTCAGGCCGTCACGGTCTCATGTCTGCCGGTGCTGCTGACCCTCTGGTTGGCGCCCCAGCAGCCGTGTACCGACCCGACCGGACCGGCCGAGTCGGTACACGCTAACCACTGCGGCTGACGGATCGACGCCCTAGGAAAGCGTCCGTCTCGCAGTCTCGGACCCCGGTCGCCTTCGCGACCGGGGTTCCGTGTCTCTGGCAGGGCCTTACGCACCTTACGCATCTCGTGCGTGGCGATATCGCTACGTGTAGCAAACGATACGTCCCCAACACTATGCAGGTTAGCCGATCTCTCTGGCACCAGCTATGAGGCGCTCCGCGGCGCGGCCAGGCGCGGAGTGGGTGGCTGGGCTCCCAGATCGATTGCAGGGACGATTCGCCCGTCGGTTGGATCTACAATCCCAACCCCCGAGGCCCGGCCACCTGTGCATTCCGCGCGAATGTTCCTCGACCCCATATCCCCACCGAGCGGCTGGTTCCGGCCAGCCCCGGCGATCGGCACGGGCGCAAGCTCGGGCCGCCCGATTCGCACGTTCGACTAGGCGCGCTCGAGTTCGCCAAAGCTGTCGCTGACCGTCCGCCCTTGCGTGGGGATCGTCACTGTTCCGTCGTAGACACGACCAAAACCCTCGGCGGTCACTGTCCATGTCGCGGTCAGCTCGGTTGGCGTGGACGGATCGGTCAGTACGAGTACGAAGTCCCTGTCGCCGTTCTTCCACCCGGGTCCGGGTGGCCGCCGTTCAAGATTGACCTTGATGATGGCGCAGTCGCCTTCCTGCTCCCAGTCGACGGGATCGTCCTTCAGGCGTGGAATCTCGAAGTCGAAATCGGCGGAGTAGCCGACGCCTGAGAAGTCCAGCCCACCCCAGGAGCCGCTCTGGGATTTGCTCGCTGAAACAGGCACCAGGAGCTTGGACTCCTTGAACAAGTTCGGATCCAGACAATCCAGAACCCGGACGCCGGGGATCGCGATTATGACTTCCACGTGGGTGAGGTAGACCGCTCCGACGTTGCGCACGCCGAGCCGGACCCCCGGCCAGGCCCGTGCCGCCAGATCATCCAAGCGCGCGGGCCACTCTTCGATGGTGGTCTCCCGCCACTGGTCGATGTCCC
This sequence comes from Nocardia sp. NPDC058640, assembly GCF_042716995.1. NCBI lineage: Bacteria > Bacillati > Actinomycetota > Actinomycetes > Mycobacteriales > Nocardiaceae > Nocardia > Nocardia sp. NPDC058640. Next base: position 29,656 of record NZ_JBHXRG010000021.1, on the reverse strand, counting down.
GTTCGGAAGCACCCCGCTCTCGCCCCTTCTCGGCGCCGAACTCGAGCCAGCCGCCAAGCAGCTCGTCGACATCATCGCGAACGAAGTACCGCACTTGCCCTGCGATCTCGACCTCGATTTCTACCGGGTGTGGTTCTGGATCGATGTCGAGGTATTGCTTGCGGACCGGGGCCATAGCAGGGCGGTCCAGGATCGTTGCGATCCGCTCGAGATGGTAGAGATCGATTGCGAGGCCGGCCGCCTCGCCGAGGGTACGTAGCTCGTTGCGTTGGGAGAGCCTGAGCTCCTGATTGGTGACGAACGCCAGGCCGTGGGGGGAATGCTTCGCAGCCGAGGTGAGGTCACCGGCGAACTTCTGCTTGATGTCGTTGAAGGTCTGCTCGCCGCGGGGAAAGTAGACGGCGTAGATCCAGGCTTTGCCGTCTTTGGTGCAGGTGCCATCGCGTCCTCCATCCTTACCTCCTTGTGGATGAGAGGGATCGATATCCTCATATCCTGCCGTCGCGAGAACTTGAGAGGCCAGGCGCTCGGAAGGTGCTTGGCCCTGTCGCCACTCGAGCAATCGATGCAGGGTCTCTTCGACGCGGGTCATGGGTAAGTTCTACCGTGACGAGGGGACATGCGTGCGGCAGGTCGCTGTTCAGAAGCCCAGTTTCCCGTCTGCCACAGATAATTAGTCGTTATTTGAGGCAACCGCCATAGCGTGACTTTTCGCAGTTTGGCCCCAACCGTCCCACATGCCTACGGGTTCTCGATCAAGGCGATGACTTCCTCGGCGTGAAGTCGCAGATCGGCGTTGAAACCGGTGTCGCTGCCGTACTGGTCGACCTCGAGTCTGCGGCCTATCTCGTCCACGATTCGCTTTATCGCCGCGTAGCGCTGGACGATCTCCGGCTCCAGGCGCCCCCGTGAGTTCTGCAGGGCAACATCGATAATCGCCGGGTCGGTATCGGGGCTCCAGCCCATTCCCATAGCCAAAATCTTCAAGTCACCGGAGTGCCCGTTTGGGAGGTAGTGCTGGAAGGCCAGCTTCTCGGCGACGTGACCGGCCATCAGTGTGTCGAGTGCGCTGTCGGGTTGTCGCGGCATCCATGACCTGTGCTCGGCGGTGGTCAGTCGCAGGCCACCGGCAACCGCGGGCCCGCCGCCGAGCAATTCCGCAAGCGCGGCCGGATGGGCGATCGTGATGTCGACGAACTCGATCCCCCGCGCATGGGCGATCACCGCGTGAGCGGCTTCGTGAACAGCGACATGGGAGAGCCACCCGTGCTCGGCGCAAATGAACTGGTCCAGCCCCATGGCTACCGCACTCTACGCAGCGAAACAGCTGGCGGAAAGCCGAGCATCGTCAGCGGTGCGGCGGCTTCGGTTAGATGTCGTTGCCCACGTGCATCATTCAGCTATGATCGCGACGGCCAAACAAGAAGGCAGCTGGTGTTGCGAACAGGACTACCGACTGCTGTTCGAAGCAATCGCCTGCGTGATGACCGATGGACAGATCGCCGAACATACCTAGTGCAGGTCAGTGCGGTGCGCGCTGACGCTGCACACATGCTGGTGAGCTACGGGACCTCCAAGAGTACGTCGTTGGCCCTGTTGCGGCGCGTGGCCGCCGAGCCCAGACTTCGACTGCGATTCGCTGGTTCGGATGATGCACCAGCACGAAGGAATCCCTACTGGGACACCATTTCGGACCTTGGGCTAGTCACCGGGTGGGGCGCCTCCGGTCCGCCTCGAATGCAGCAGCTGTGTGACCAATTGGGTATCGACGAGGACCGGATCGCGCAGCGCTGCCCGAAGTCGGAACTCGCGCGAACCCGTACCGAGGTCGTCGACCGATTCGGCGCAGATGAACACGGAAACCTCTACCAAGCAGGTTGTAATTCCCTGTCAGCGCCGACCGGATTCCACGTTGGCCAAGTTCGCTGACACGACTGCACATCGCTCGTCTCACCAAAGCTGGTCAAACCGCAGGTCGCGGGATCGGTTCCTGGCCAGATTCGCTGAGACAGGACAGTCATCCTGAAGCGAGCCTCGCGGCACGGCGAGAATCTCAACACCTGTACCCACACCCTCACCTATCTCCGCTGCGCCGGGCCGCACGGTTCGGGCGAGAATCTAAGCAACCAGGCACTGCTCCGCAACGGGCTCGCCGTCGATCAGCGCCGGTTGCCAAGGAATTCCGGTCTGCTACCGGGAACAATATCTCTCCACGCTCCCGTGGTTTTGGAGAAATTGTGACTACGCGGCCACCGAATTTCGGCAACAGCAGCTCCAGAACTTCCTCCATGTTGTCCGTCAGGACCTGGTTCGATTGCCGATAGCCGCCACGGCGAACATGATGCCCGACCCGACGGACTACCTGCCGTGAACCGAAAATCCCATGGGGAGACGTGATCTAGTCGGCGGCTGGAGAGCGGCCCGAGCGCGCAGCTGTGGCGGGACCTGTTCGCGCAGGTCATCCACCCCTTGGCCCGCGCGACTGCTGCACGCAATCGATCGGTCGTACGTAATAGCTGGTGCGCATCAAATCTGGGACGGCTCAGCCCGCCACCGTCGGTTCCGGTTGACTACGACGCGATCCACCAGCTATCGACGCTCGCCGTCGCCAGCATGGACCGGTGGACCCGAGTATGGCTCTGGCGTGGCTGTAATCAGTTGGATGTGGTGAGCGCGAACGCCATCTGAGAAGTTGATCTGGTAGGAGATCGGTCTTCCGAACGCGTTTACGGTGTGTAGGGGGCTGGTTGTGTCTCGGCCGGAGGTCGCGTTGAGGCTGGCGGCCCAGAGTCGCTGGGCGTCTGGGTTGGGGCCCAGTTCTGAGACGAGGGTCTGGGCTTGTTGGGAGGTTCGGTACCTGCCCATGGTTGCTTTCAAAGTGGCTACGGTCCAAGCCTTTTCGGCCTCGGGGTCGACGAGGATGGAGCGGCTGTGGGGGCTGAACATCCACGATGCGATGGATTCGCTCTCGTCGATTCCGCGTACGGTGCGTGTGAAGGAGTCGTTGCGCGCCAGGACATTCCACAGCGGGTCGGTGTAGGCGGCGAGTAGGCCTCGGGCTTGGAGCCGGTCGAGGTTCATGGTCAGGGTGGGGTCGGTGGCGACGTAGGTGCGCAGGCTTTGGGTCGGTGCCAGCGGGACGTCTGGTGCGGCGAGGTCTCGGAGGTGGGCGGCCATCGCTTGGTTCAGGCGGTACCCGCGGATGAGCAATTCGAGAGTTTTCGGGTGCGGTGAGAATCCGTTTTCGATGCGTGCTAGGTGAGAAATGCTGAATCCGAGCAGTTTTTGCGCTTCTTCGCGGGTGAGGTCCTGGTCCTGTCGAATCCACAGGCAGGTGGTGGCTAGCGTCGGAATTGACACATGAGGTCGGGTTGGTTCGCGGCGTCGGCGTCGGCGTGGTTGTGGCCTTGAAAATCCCTCTGTCATATCTCCCCCCGGAGAATCGTGGCGCGGGTCACAATATGGATGCTGAGCTGGGAGCGTGCTGGCTGGTGATGAGATCGGTTCTACCAGAGGGTATTTCGTGCGGCAAGTTCGCGGCAGTAATGAGCTCCGCGTACGGCGCCGTTCATCAAAAATGGTGTCAAACGGTTGAATTTCAATGAGGTAGGGATCACTACCGGGACTGTCCGTGGGTGTTATCAATGACCAAATATTTGAGCACTTAACAGGAAATTTCCTGCTCGGGGTGGGTATTAAGGTGCTCATTAATGAGCACTCAAAACGTGAGCGACTAACGCTATAGCGCTGCAGTGCGTTTCGGGGATTGGATGGAACGGAAAGATATTCCACCGAGAAAGGAAACCCTGTGGATCCCATCGTGATCGCCAGTTACGTCAACGCCGGACTGGCACTGTTGGCCAACGGCGCTGCCCTCGCAAACCAGGTGCTGCACCTGGCGCTCGCCTTCCTCTGACGTCTCGCCGAACGGCACCGCCGCTTCCAGCCTTGCCTGGCCGGCGGTGCCCGGAAGCACCGATCCGACGTTTCGCCGCACACTGATTTCAATTCTGCTGCGGCATCCCCGTTTTGCTTCACCCTTCGAGAAGGGTCTACCCGTCATGCCCGAAATCTCTCCCACAACTCGCGGAATTGCCACCAGCGGTCGACACCGCATTCCCGGCGTCCGTCGCGGCAACGTCTTGCTGCTGGTCACGGCGATCCCGGTCGCTATCGCCCTGGGCGCAACCGGTCCGGCCCATGCGAGTGGTCCATTGGCCACCGTGGCAGACCAAGGCGGCGTCACCAGCCCACCACAGCCCGGGACCGAAACCCCCACGCCCCCACCATCGGTCGAACCCGAACCACAACCAGAACCCAACCCGCCGACGTACTACGAACAGCCTGCCGAGGTGCGCAACGGCCCATCACGGCCCGCGCCCAGCGTCTCCGCACCGGTCGAGCCGGTGCGGATCGACCAGCTCCACCTTCCAGAGCCGGTCGAACCTGTCGCACCGATTGCCCCGCCGGAGAACACGATTCGGATCGGGGAGTGGCAGACCCCGAGCCCTGACTGGATGCCGATCGAAGTCCGCGACACCATCAACAACACCGCGGCAGGAGCCGAGGCGCAGGTCGCGACGGCGTTGGACTCGGTCGGCATTCCGGCGGGACGCTCCGATCGCGTCAGCGGCGCGGTCCTGGGCGGTGCCGGACTGGGCGGTGCGGCTGGCGCGACTGTACTCGGCGCACCAGCTGCCGCGGTTGGTGCAACTGTCGGCGCACTAGTTGGGGGCACCGTCGGTGGAATCGCCGGTGCCGCGCTGGGAATCGTGATCCCCGTCCCGATCATCGGCCAAGCCACCAGCGGTGTCGCGGGTACTGCGCTCGGTGCTGCTGCCGGGGCTGCGGCTGGTGCGGCGATTCTCGGTGTGCCGGCCGGTGTTGTCGGCGCGGCTGTTGGTGGGACGATCGGCGCTGGCTTCGGTGCCGGGGTCGGAGTCGGCCAGTGACCGGGAGCCGCACCGTCGCTGTGGCTGCGGCGATGGTGGGGGCAGCGGTACTGACCGCCGCCGTACCGACCGGACCGGCGGCTGCGGTGCCGATCAATGGTTGCCCTGCCCTGTTCATCCTCGGCGTCCAGGGCACCGGCCAGTCGTCACCGACCGCAGACCCCCTCGCTGATACCGGTGTCGTCGGATCGTTGATCGGCCCGGTGGTGGCGACGGTCCCGACGCTGGTGCAGCGGGCCTACATTGCCTATGAAGCTGGGTTCGGTGGCATCGTTCCTGGTGGCGGTGCCGATCCGTACGTGCGTTCAGTGTCGGGTGCGCGGACCAACCTCGATGCCGCGGCGACGCAAATCGTCGAAGCGTGTCCGAACACGATGTTGGCTGGTATCGGCTACAGCCAAGGTGCCCAAGCGGTTTCGGAGTTCGCACGCGACGTCGGTGCGGGTCTGGGCCCGGTGTCCGCTGATCGTGTCGCCGGGATCGCGCTGTTCGCTAACCCCGGCCGACGCCAGCACGAACCGGTGTTCCCCGGACGGCCCGGCCAGACGGTGCCCGACCCGGCACCCGGCACTTCGGGTGTCGCGGTGTCGGCAGTGCAGGTGCTGGCCGCACCTGCTGGGGGAGCGGGGATCGCGACCGACCCCGACGGTTACGGCAACTTGACGGGGCGAGTGGCTGATATCTGCAGCGACGGCGACCTCGCGTGCTCGGCACCTGGACAGGCTGCGCTGCTGCGCCTGGGCGCGCAGATCTTCGCCCAAGCCGACCTGACCAACCCTTTCGGCGCGATCGCCACGCTGAACACCGCGCTCTCGGAAGCGCTGGGTGACACGTGGAACACAGTGATCCTCAACGACTTCCGGATAGTCAACGGCGATGTCGACTACGTACCGCAAGCCGGTCTCGGTGACCGTTTGGTAGCCGCTGGCGACACCCGTGTACCTGGTGCGGACGCCACTGCGGCAGGTACGCGGTGGGGCGAGATTGTTGCCACCGCGTTCGCGAATCCGGTGGTGGTGTTGCCGAAGCTGATCGCGCAACTCGGCGCAGCCTGGGCGCAGTTAGCGGCGGAGAACACCGAGTTGGTGAATCCGGGCGTGTGGGTGCGTTTCGCCGACACAGTCGGACGCCACAACTCGTACGCCGTCACCGGGCAGATGGATTCGGGTGTCGCCTGGATGATCGCGTTGGCCCACGACCTCGCGGGAGCCCAGCGATGAACGGCGACAACGTCTTCGACGAGTTCTACGACAACACGGAACTGGAGCCCGGCGGTGCCAACGGCACGGTCCTGCGCACACGCGACGTCGTCGTGCCCCACATGCCAGGATTGGGCAGGGCCTGGCAGTTGGTGTACACGACCACCACGACCTTCGGGAACCCCGTCACAGCCTCAGGCATCGTCCTCGAACCCAACCCTGCGATCTGCAACGGCGCGATTACGCGGCCGATCGTGGTGTACTGCACGACATTTCACGGACTCGGTGGCAGGTGTGCCCCGTCGCAACTCCTAGTCGCCGGCACCGAGCCCGATGCCCGCGGCATCGCCGCGGCGCTGGCACAAGGCTGGAAAGTCGCAGTCCCCGACGGTATCGGGCTGGGCATCACCGGCGCGGGACCCCACCATTTCCTTGCTGCCCACGCTGGCGCGCACGCCGCGCTGGACCTGGCTCGTGCCGTCTGCACCCACGGCCTCAACCGTGCGCCAGTAGCGGTATGGGGCTATGCCGACGGGGGCCGAATCGCCGCAGCCGCAGGCGAACTACAGCCGTCGTACGCGCCGGAGCTGGATTTGCGGGCCATCGCCGCCGGTGCGGTCATCCGCGATCCGGGTGCGTTGATCACCGGACTCGACGGCGGACCGTGGTCGGGAATGGCGTTCGCGGCCATGGTTGGGTTGGCGCGCGCCTACAGCCATCTGCCGGTCGATCACCTGCTGACCGACGTCGGGGTTCGCGCGGTTACCGAGGCCTCCGAACTCGATCTCACGAGGCTGCTGGTGGAGTATCTAGCCCCACTATCGGTGTGGTGTGAACGCCCCGACCCCTGGAACGACCCGGTCTGGCGACACGTGCTGAGCCACGAATGCCTCGGGGCTAAAACACCTTTGGCACCAGTCCACCTTTATCACGGACTGCTGGACACTCTCGTTCCGATCGAATCGGCTCGAACGATCTTCGCTGAGTACATCTCCCGCGGTGTGCGAGTGTCCTGGTCGGAATATGACGTCCCGCACCTCAGCGCCGCCGCCCTTGGCCTCCCGGACGCTCTCAAAGCCCTGCGTGCGGGGTTCGCGCGCCCACCGGACCGCGGCGGATCTCCCGCAGTCACCTGACGTCGATGCGTACGCACCCCACCATCCCCGATGCCGAAGGAGGCCGAATCCGATGAACAACAACACACCACAGCGCGCTTGGTCAGCGGTCGCGATTGCCGCCCTTTCTGCGACCGCGCTCCTCGTCGGATCAACGCCGGCTACCGCACAACCCACACCGAGCCCCTCGACAGTCACGAAACCACCGGAGTCCGCGTGCCCCGGCCTTCACGTCCTCGGTGTGCAGGGCGGGGAGGAAGGCGCGACCACGACCGTGGACACCGGCGATTCGGGGATCCTCGGACAAGCATTCGGCAGGATGTCCAGCGCCACAGACGGTTTCATCGCCCGGTCCTACATCGTCTTCGGTGCCGACACCGGTTCGACCGACTACTCCGCAGCCGTGAGCGCAGCGGCGAATCAGATCGAGCAGACGGCAGGCGAAGTAGTCGCTCGATGCCCATCGACGCAGATTGCAGTCGCGGGCTATGCCCAAGGCGCCGCTGCCGCCTCGACGTTCGCGGAAAAGGCAGGCGGGGGACAGGCACTGGTTCCCGCTGACCGCATCGCGGGAATTGCATTGCTGGCCAACCCTTCCCGTCGGTACGCGACCACGGCTTTGCCCGGCACCGACAATGTCAGCACTCCGTCAGCGACAGCAGGCACCGACGGCACGAACGTGTCGAAGATCAGCTTGGCCAACTCCGGATTGTCAGGTGCGGGGATCGCCGCAGCCGCGATGCCGGTCAATTACGGGGACCTGGTGGGTCGAGTTGCCGACTTGTGCGTCGCCGGTGACGCGACCTGCGATGTCCAATCCGGCAGTCCGCTGATAACGGCGGTCGCCAACATCTCGGCCCAGGGCGAGGGCAAAGACCCGGTCGCCGCGATCACGACCGTCGCACAAGCTCTCGTCTCTACCGCCTTCACCACCGCGGTCGGCGTGGTCAACGACGACATCTCCGGCACCAGCCTCGACCAACTCGCCTACGCGCCGGCGAAAACGCTCGGCCAGCGTCTGGCCGAAGCTTCCTCGCCGAGCGCCACCGTCGCGACCGAATCCGACGCGCTCTCGGCCTTGTTCAAAATCGGCACGATCGGGTTGAACGCGGTGGTCTCGGTGGCGCAGAAGGTCTTTACCGCGACCACGGTGGCCGAGCTCGCGACGGTCGGTCTGGCCAATCCCTGGGCCGCGGTCGCCTCGTTGGGTGTGAAAGTCGCTGAGGCTGTGGTGGATCTGGTGCCACCGCAGTCGGTCAGCACCTGGGTCAACGACGCGTTCGAGGCGATCACCAGCGCCGTCACCGAGACCCAGGATCTCTACACGACCGCGGCGACCGCGCAGTACAGCGATTCCACGGGGCGCCGCAGCACCTACAGCAACGTCGCGGCCACCACCACCGGCCAGTCACCCTTGATCGCCACCGCCGCGTGGTTCACCGCCCTCGCCAACGACATCGCCACCGCCACAACAACTTCGGGGACGCAGACGTCGAGTAGTACGACCACTCGGGCACCGACCTCCGCGACGAACCCGAGCCCGCCGACCACCCCATCGCTGGCGCCGACCACGGCGACCAGCCCGCACGCGGTGTCCTCGACACCGCGCCCCTGAACCCCTTCGGAGCACGAAGCGAGTCCCACGCCCATCCCCCTGGTCGGTGGCTCTTCCAGCGGCGTGCTCCGAAGGGCCAGACCAACCGACTCCCACCCGAACGAGGAGGTGAACCACATGCCCGACCACGACCTGATCCCCGACCACGGTGCCGCCTGGCTACACAAGCCAGCAACAACCGAACATCCGACGAACGCGATTGAGAAGCCGGACAGGCGATTTCGCGCGCGATCGGCGAAGAACGGCCGGAACAGATCGGGTCGATCCCACATTGTCGTGATCGCCGCGCTGGCATCGGGACTTCTCACCGGATCGGCAGCGGCCGTTGGCGTCACCGTAGTGACCGACGGGGACGACCCCGGCACCACACGCATGGAACCGGTAACAACCGCGTCGGCGCAGCCTTCCGGCGAGCGAACTTGCGTGGGAGTGACCGCGCAGATTGTGACGTCCGGACCCGGTGACACCACCACCATCGGGGGAGTGATCGCCCGGTTCGAACACTCCTACTACGTGCGGCGCAGTGCGGAGGTTGCCCTGACGATGGTGGGCCCCGAGGCGGGTCTTGCCCATGATTCGCTCGCCGCCGCGATCACCGCGCTGCCCGTCGGTACCACGCATTGCGTTGGCATCACCGCGGTCGCGGAGAACATCGCCGAGGTGCACCTGGCCGAACTGCGTCCCGACGGTCGCCGATTCGACTACCTGCAGCTGATCAACGTCGGCCCCGGCGCATCCGGGCTGGTTATCACCAATATCCAGAAGCGAGGCAGCTGACATGCACGCCGTGACGCCTCGCGTCCCGCTCGGCATCCTGCGCGGTCGGCGGCTGGAACCGGACACCGTGAACAGCCCGAACCATCGCGCTGAAGTCCGCGCAGATCCCCTCCCGACCATCGGTGCACATCCACCGCTGGTGGCGATCGTCGGTGCTCATGGTGGTGCCGCCACGTCCACCCTGGCGCGATGGTGGGCACCGGCGGTGGATTGCAGCCAGTGCTGGCCAGGGTCACCGGAAACGACCCAGCGGGTCGTGGTCAGCGCACGACTGTGTCTGCCCGGATTGATCGCCTGCGCCGAACGGCTGCGGGAATGGCACGCCGGCCTGGCACCCGACGGAGTCGAGGTCGTCGGGGTCGTCCTCAGTGCGGCCCGACCGGGCCGAGTGCCCGGATCGGTGCGCCGCTATCGCGCCGTGATCGAGGACCTGACCGAGGTGGTGTGGGAAATCGGGTGGCACGACGAGCTCGTGGAACGCGAACTCACCGAATTGGCGGAGTTCTTCCCGTTCGACCCCGCCCCTTCCCGACGGCGTCACGTAACGGAGGCGGTCCCGGCCGACGTGCATTCCGCTGGCAGCGAGCTCGTCGACGTACTGACTCACCTGATGAAAAGCCCCCGTGATCAACAGGATTCGGAGATATAGCCATGTCCACCTTATCGGCAGTGGGAGACAGCCTGACCGTGCTGGCCCAGGAAATCAAGATCACCCCGACTCGTCCGCCAGGCGGGGACAAACTGATCAACCTGGCCAACTATCTGTCCTGGTTGGTGATCTTGGCCGGGGTCCTGGCGTTGATCTATGCCGGCGGCAAGTTCGGATGGGAACGCTGGCACGGCGGCGCGGTCGAGTCGCCCAAGATCGTGTTCGCCGCGCTCGTCGGCGGCATCATCGCGACCTCCGCCGGGGCCATCATGAACGCCGCAGTTTCCGGGGGCTCCTGATGCGGGGCCAGCACGGCAAGGCCGAATCCCGAAGCAGCACTACGCGATCCGGGCGTTTAACCGTGACGACAACGGACGGCACCGCGCTGACCGCGACTCGGTACGGGATGTCCACGGCACCGGCAACTGTTGTCTACGTCCCTGGGCCATTGAGCGATTCGTCGCACTTCTCACCGCTGGTAGCGCAGCTGGACGAGCATTTCGCCGGCGGTATCGCTCAACTGATCTATGACCAGCGAGGCCACCGATCCGATCTCGGCGGCGTCAGCAACGTGGGGATGGCCCAACTGGTCGATGACCTTCAGGCGGTACTCGACCGAGCCAGCGGCTCCGTGGTGCTGGTGGTGCATTCCCTGGCGGCGATCTTGGCGCAGGAATGGCTCTACCGTCATCGGCACGAGCAACCACGGGTCGGGGCCATCGTTGCGGTCGGTCCGGTCGCGGAACTGCCCGACACGGCGGGTGTGCTGACCACACGTCCCATGGAATCGGCGTATGACGCAGGCGCGCAACTCATTCGCCAGCTGACCACCGCACTGGGCACCCGAGACCGGATTAACGACCAACGAGCGACGGATTGCGCACGGCAGATGCTGCGAGCGTATCGCCGTTGCGGTGCCGATCTAGCGGTCGTGGAAGACATGCTGCGCGCGATCCCGACCTGGATCGTGGCCGGAGCGCGCGACCCGGTCGTTGGCTGCGAGCGGATCGAGGAGTTGGCGGCCACGGCGTGGGCAGAGCTGATCATCGTCGACGACGCCGACCATGGCCTGCTGGTCACCCACCCCGCAGCAGTCGCTGACGCCGTCGTCGCCGCGCTCGAAGCAGTCCATGACCGCAGTGTCTTCGGCGGTGGATGGTGATCGCCAAACCTCTTCCCTCCGAGGTCCTCTCGCCGCTGACCCAACTGCTGAACTGGCTGGCCTGGTTCGTGCTGCTGGTGTGTATCTGCCGCGCCACCTGGGTCGCCGGACAACTGGCCATCCGTATCCATCGCGAAGAAGCCATCGAAGGCTTCATCGGCTCCCTCGCTGCCGCGGCCCTTCTCGGATCGGCCAGCGCGCTGGCGATCGCCATCATCCCCACCTGAGACTACGGGAACTCTTATGCCACAACCATATTCGATTCGAACCGCTCGAGCACTCGGGTGCCTGATGATGCTCGCCGTGTGCTCGACCGCGGCCGCTGGCTGTGCGGGCCGCGACGTCGCCGACCACGTGTCCGACGTCTCGACAGGACCCGTACCGATCGCGCCCAGCGCAGTGAGTTGGCGCAGCTGGCAGGGCATCGAACTGCCCGTCGCCGCGCAAGGTCCGCGCCTGATCGAAGGCGCGGTCGCTGCGGACTTCGACCGGTCGCCGGCCGGTGCCGCGCTGGCCGCGATTCATGCGACCGTGCGGATGTCGGTGGCACCGGACCGACAGTGGGCGCTGGTCGGACAACGCATGCTCGCACCTGGCCCTGGGCGCGACAAGTGGGCGACAGCGCGGGCCCAAGTCTCGATCACCGAACCCGCGACATCAACCGCGCCACACATTCTCGGCTACGTCATCGCCGCCTATGCCGACACCGAGGCACGGATCGAGACCTACTCCACGTATCCGGATCGCTCGATCACCCGCAACATCGCCACCGTCGTGTGGAGCGCCGACGGATGGCGGCTACATCTGCCGGAGGTGGTGACCGAAAACCCTGTCGCGGCAGTGGATTCCGCACCTTTCGCCCTGGTCATCCTGAATCGCCCGTGAGGACACCTGTGATGCGCTCGCTTCGCCTGCTCTTGGTCTTGCTCGCCATACTTGCCACGATCGTCACCGTCGTGTTCGTTGCGACAATCACCAGCGACGAGGGAGTCGACACCCCGCAGCCTTCACAAGGCTTCGGCGAACCGTCGACGACCGTCTCACCCTCTGTCGCCCTGTCACAGCCACCGACGGTCGACATGTTCGGCAACCGGCTCGAAGTACCTGCCGATGAGGCCGGTGCGATCCTGCCGCAAGCGGCCGACGCCAGGATCGACCCCGCACGACCGGACTATCTCACCGCGGTCCCGGCCCGGCTGCAATGGCAGCGAATCTGGGGAGGCGCCGCAGTCCCGGTATCGGGTGGTGACGGGCCGACCCGGATCGAGGACGGCGTGGCGACGGGATTCGCGCGTACCCCGCAGGGTGCGGCGGTGGCGGCGATGGACGCGATCGGGCGCGTTCACGCCGCCCCGGATCACATCTGGCAGCAGGTGGTGCGGGACCGGTTCTACGGCGGCGGCGAAGTCCTGGTCGACAAGTTCGCACGATCCAGGGCGAACACGCCGGGCGTCGCGCGCTTCGTCACCGTCCCCGAAGGCGTGCGGGTCCAACCCGGATTCCGTGTCGACCTGGCCGTGGTTCAGCTCGCGGTGCGCTCTACAAGCGGCTACGCCATCGCGACCTGGCCGATGGTGTGGGTCGAGGGTGACTGGCGCATCCGCGTACCCGATGACATCGAAAGCCTGTGGCGCCCAGCGACTCCCGTCGCCTCGCTGAGCGGATTCGGTGATTGGAAGGCGCGATCATGAACACGGAACTACACGCGGCGGCACCCACAGCGGTTGACCCGATGCGGACTCAGATCCCCGACATCACATGCACCGTCCTACCCGGAGTCCGCGAAGCTTGCCGGTTCGCTGATGCGGCCGTGACCGAAGCCGGCGACTCGGTGATCGATGGCCTTGTCAACTCGCTTCTGTCCGGCCTGGCGACGCTGATGCGCATGGGGATGACCTGGTGGACGGCTTTCCCCTCACCTCAATTGTCCACCGCAAGTGGTCAACCGGCACCGGTGCTCGCACAGATCCGCGACTACACCGCCGGATTGCAGGTAGTGCTGTTGACCGCGGGAATCATGTTCGCCGCCGCACGGCTGGCACTGGCCAAGCGCGGCGGCGTCGCGGCAGAAGCGCAGGAAAGTTTCCTCATGCTCGCCCGCGCGATCTTCGCAGCGATGACCTTCGCCACGCTGGTCACCGTCGGGACCAATGCCGGTGACGAGTTCGCCAACTGGGTGATCTTCGATGCCACTCGCGGAGACCTCGACACCGCAGTCGGCAGGCTGCTCGACCGCGACATCATGGGCGATCTCGGACCTGGGATACTGCTGGTCGTAGGCGTGCTCGGCGTGATCAGCATGCTGATCCAACTGGTGATGCTGGTGATCCGGCAAGCACTACTGGTGGTGGTCGTCGCGGTGATCCCTATGGCTGCGGCAGCATCGGGAACCGGGCCGGGTTCACAAGCCTACAAACGACTTCTAGCGTGGTCGCTGGCATTCGTGCTGTGGAAGCCTGTCGGCGCGTTGGCCTACGCGATTGCCTTTACCGTGGCCGGCACCAAGGATCAGACCGATCCGCAGATGATGTTGCTCGGGTTGATCTTGATGCTGATGTGCGTGGTCGCGCTTCCGGCACTGATCCGATTGATCTCGCCCGCGGTCGCCACACTCGGCGGTGGGGGAGGCGCCACGGCGGCTTTGGCCGGAGCCGGTGCGGGAATCGCGATGTCGGCCGCAGGGAGTCGGCCGCAGGCGCGACCGATGTCGGAGGGTGAAAACTCGGCCGCACCATCGGGGTCCTCCGGCGGCGGCCCACCACCGTCTGGCGGTGGTGGCGGTGCACGCCCGATGTCCGCTGGCGGCGGCTCATCGTCAGCAGGCGCGGCGTCTGGGGCGGGCGGCGGCGGGGCGGCGACGTCAGGGGTGGCAGCCGGAACCGGTGGAGCGACAGCATCCGGGGGCGCAGCCGCGGGTGGTGCGCTGGCGGCAGGGCCCGCCGGTGCGGCGATGTTGGGTGCGCAACTGGCCGTCAGTGCGCTGCGAAGCGCCTCGTCGGCTGCACAAAGCGCTACCTCCGAATCTTCGGCGACGCACAGTGATCCAGACACGTTGGGGCCCGGGGAGGTTCGGCGGTGACAACGCGGATGTACGGGCGCTGGGAGCGTCCCAGGAGCGCGGGATTCTTCGGTCTGACGTGGGGGGTTTCGCTGCTCGGCCTCGGGTTGATCATCGCGGTGATGGTCTCGTTCATGCTCACCCGCTCCCTGGAAATCGCCGGGGCGATCCTGCTCGCCGCGGCCGTGGTTTTCGTGCCGTTGGCGGTGACCCGCAGCGGGCGTACCGGTTGGGAATTGCTTTTGCTGCGCGTTCAGTTCGCTCGAGCCCGTTCCCGAGGTGAACTGACCTATAGGTCGGGCCGGTTCTCGCGACTGCCGGGTTTGGCGAAACTGCCTGGGTTGCTGGCTGATTCGCGTCTGACCGAGTTCGAAACGGCGGGTGGGAAAAGGTTCGCGATGCTGCATATTCGGCGCACCGACCACTCCACAGTGATCGTTCGGGTGATTCCGCGCGGCAAGGAACTGGTCGATCAAGCCCAAATCGACTCCTGGGTCGATGGTTTCGGTCAATTCCTGGCTTCCCAAAGTCGTGGTGGCGAAGTCATCGCGGTCACCGCGGTCCTGGACAACACCGTCGAAACCCGGCTCAAGCAGACCCGTGAGGTGACTCGCCTGATCCGGGACAAGGCTCCCGATTTCGCGAAAGCGGTGATGCGTGAAGCCGCCGCCGACAGTGGCGGGGTCGGCGTCCGGATCGAGGCCCGCATCGCGATCACCTACCGGGCGATCGGCAAGGGCCGACGTGATCAGGCCGAACAAGCCCGTGAGATAGGCCAACGCCTGCAGTCGGTGCTATCGCAGCTCGCTCGCGCCGGCTTGCCCGCCACCCCGCTCCAAGCGTGGGAAGTGTTGGGGCTGGTCCGTAGCCGATACGACCTCGCCTCCCAGCGTGACGTCGAAGCCGCGGGCGCCCAGATCGTGGAGTCGCAGTCGTGGGACTCGGTCGGGCCGCTGGCCCATCAAGATCGGTGGGATCACCTGGTTCACGACGGTGCCAGGTCGATTACCTGGGAAATGGACGGTGCGCCACGCGGTGCGGTGATGGAGACCGTCCTGGAAGATCTGTTGCGTCCGCGCTCGGACGTACCACGCAAACGCGTCGCGATCATCTATCGGTTGCATTCCGCGGGGGAAGCGACGTCGTTGGTGGACTCGGACTTTCGTGACGCGGTCGCGGCCGAGCAGACCGAACGGGGGATCTCCTCGGCGTCGGCGCGGATCCGGGTCGGCAACACCCAAGCCGCTCGCGAAGAACAGGCCAGGGGTGCGGGGTTGACCCGGTTCGGGGTGTTGGTCACGGTCACCGATCACCTCGACGGGGACCTGCCCGGGATCGAAGCGTCGGTGAAAGGCATGGCGGCCGCGTCACGGCTGACGGTTCGCCGCTGCTACGGCTCCCAGGCCGCCGGCTTTGCCGCGTCACTGGGAATCGGGCTGATCTTGCCCGAACACGCCTCCATTTCCCAGCGGGTCTCGGGATGAACACCGCTGAACCGCGAGCCCGTCACAACTCGAAAACCGTTGCGATCGACGGTATTCGGCTTCTGACCGGTGCGCGCAGGGCGCAGATGGAAGAGACCGCTGGCCTCGGTGGGTTCCGGGGTTGGCGTGCTCGGATGACGTTGTCCAGCGATGACCATCGCCGCGCGACCGCATCACGGCGCCGGGACGCAACCGTCGGTGACGGGTTCGACCTGACCGCGCCGGCCTTTACCGACCGTGGTTATGCGGGGCCCGGTGGTGGTCGCGCGTCGGTGGTGCCTCGTACCCCGGAGTGGCGGGCGACCACGGTTCAGGTCGCGGGGTTGTGGCCGTTCTGCGTTGGTGCGACCGCGCCCACGGTCGGTGTGCCAGTCGGCAGTCATTACATCACCGGTGCACCAGTGCATTTCGATCCGATGAGCTGGTTTCTGCGCGGTTTCATCACCGCACCGATCGCGTTTGTGCTGGCACTCAACGGGTTCGGAAAATCCTCGCTGATCCGACGGATCGTGACCGGGGCAGTCGCGGCGGGGGAGACCGTGCTGTGCATGGGCGATACCAAGCCCGACTACCGCGACCTCATCGAGCACCTCGGTGGTCAGATCGTCGATGTCGGGTACGGGCACGGCACCATCAACCCCCTCGACGTCGGCGCGCTGGGTGCGGTGATCGAGCGTCTGCCCGATGCAGATCAGCGTCGTCAGGTCGTGGCCAGGGTCGAGGCCGGCCAGATCAATATCGTCGCGGGCTTGATCGAGCTCGTGCGCGGGGCGCGGGTCGCCGACTACGAGGAAGTGTTGCTCGCGGCGGGGTTGCGTGAGCTCTACAGTCCCGCTGGCGGATTCACCCATGAGCGGCCGCCGTTGCTGGAGGATCTGCTGGCGGTGATCTCTCAAGGGTCCGACCGATTGCGAGAATTCGCCGAGGAAGACGACGAGACCTCCTACCGTGCCGCGACCAAAGCGTTGCGTCGCTCGATGCGCGCATTGGTGGAAGGACCGTTCGGGGCGATCTTCAACGGACCCACCAGCACGCGCCTGGATCTGGCCAGTCCTGCGATTTGCGTCGACATCTCCCGCATCCCCGAAGGCGACACCAAACTACTGGCCGCGGTATTGATGACCTGTTGGTCGGATGGATTCGGTGCCGTGGCCGCCGCGCACGCTCTCGCCGACGCCGGTCTCGAGCCGGCGCGCACATTCGAGGTCGTGATGGACGAGATCTGGCGGGTCCTGGGCGTCGGTGAGTTCATGGTCGACCGTGTCGATGCCCTCACTCGACTCAATCGCGGCCTGGGTACGGGTTTGATCATGTGCTCGCACACCATCAAGGATCTTGCCGCGTTCGATTCTCCTGCTGCACAAGCCAAAGCGCTCGGGTTCTTCGAGCGCGCCAGGGCGAAGATCATCGGTCCGGTCGGCCCGGAAGAAGCCAGCCGGATCGGCGCGGTCGCCGGGATGACCAACACAGAGAGACTCCTTGTGACGTCGTGGGCGGCGCCGCGTCCACCCAGCGACGACGACCTCGACCCCGCCCGGCGTGAAATCCCGCCGGGTACAGGGTGTTTCCTGCTCAAGACTGGTGAAGCCGAAGAGCCCGGAATCCCCTTCAGGATGGTTTTCACCCCCACTGAACGTGCCGCGGATGTTCACAACACCAATCGGCGGTTCGAAAGTCTGAACACCGGTGCGGGCGAGTGATACGCGATGGATGCCGGAACACGTACCGCAGCAGCCTTGATGCTGGTGACCCCGGTCGGGATGCTGATGTTGCTGCTGTTGCTCGTCGTTGGCGCAGGCTCGAACAGAGCGTCGTGTGCGTCGGGGGTGGGGTCCGCGCATGCCGCCGGGGTCGAGGGTGCACCGGGGTCGAGTGTGGCGGGGTTGTCGGAGTCGCAGTTGTTGTTGGCGCGCAACGGGGTCGCGATCGGGATCCAGCGGGGGATGCCCGAGTCGGTGATCGTGTCCGAACTGGCGGCCCAAGCCACCGAGACCTCGCTGCGGAATCTGGCCAACTCCACTGTGCCGGAGTCGTTGCGCTACGCCAACGACGGCGTCGGTAGCAATCACGATTCCGTCGGACCGCATCAGTTGCGATACAGCATTTGGGGATCGGTCGGCATCGCCACGTTGATGGACCCGATCTATCAGATCAACTGGTTCTACGACCAAGCCGAGAAGATCCCAGGCTCGGAATCCATCCCACCGGCGGAGCTCGCCCAGCTGATCGAGGTCTCCGAGCCCAACGCCTACGCCGAACAGCTGGACTTGGCACGGACGTTGTACGCCGAATTCGCTGACATCGACCCGAATTCCCTGTCTGTTGGCGCGAACGGTGCAGCGGGCTGCGGTGGCAGCAACTCGAACGTCCCGCTGACCGCCGCGGAGGCCAGCGAGTTCGGGCGCGCGGTGATCGCGCACGCGCAGCGGTGGATCGGCACCGACTACGTGTGGGGCGGCGGCGACGCCGAGGGACCCACCAACGGGGGTTTCGATTGCAGCGGTCTGACGTTGTACGCGGTGTATCAGGCCTCCGGCGGTGGTATCCGGCTCCCGCACTACACCCAAGCCCAACAGGATGATTCGCGTGCGCAGGTGGTTGCCTTCGCCGACCGCGCTCCTGGGGATCTGATCTTTTTCACCGCACCGGGTGACGCTGATTCTCATCACGTCGGGGTGTTCTACGGGCGTGACGAGCAAGGCCGTGACCTTTTACTACATGCTCCGCAGACGGGGCAGACGGTCACGATCACCCCGCTCAGCGCGTGGGACGGCGAGCAGATGAACGTCCGCCGCTTCGGCGCCACCGGCAACTCCGACAGTGCTGGGGGAGGTCGCACGTGACCGCATTGCAGGAAAACAACAGCTCTAGTCCAGGTCAGGTGTTGGTTCACCGGCGGATGACGGCAGCGATTCAGAACGTCACCGCCGACCTCACTGTCCTGGCCAGGCAGCGGCCTGACGGGTTCCCGCAGTGGCGTGCGACCGTGCGTGATCTGTCGCTCGCCGGTCGGGTGCTGCACGAGCAGGCGGTCGCGATCGGCGTACCGCAGACCTGGATCGAACACGCACGCCACGCTGGACGCCTCGGACAGAAGAGCACCGCAGAAGCCCCACTACCGCCATCGACCGAAGTGCCACGGATTGCGCTGGTCGCCCAGCTACGCCACCAAGTCGACACGCTCTACACCCTCGCCGCGATCGGAGCAGTCCGCCGAGGCCAGGGGCACGTGCACAGAGCCAGCGTCGAGCGTCTGCGCGAGCATGTGACGGCGCAGTGGCTGCGCGTGGCAATGGTCGCTACCGCCCTCGATGTCACCGAGAACGAAGTAGAGGGCTGGTGGGCCACCGATTCGTCGACGTGGCAGCCACGATTGGCACTGTTGCAGGCCCAGGTCGAGCCCGAGCGGGGTCGACAGTGGCGTGCCTTCACCCAACCGGGCGCCGTGCGCGAAGCACGCTGCCGGGTCGAGGCGATGCGTGTGGTCGGCATCAACGTCGACGACGGCTCACCGCATCAGCTGCCACCCACCCGGAATCTACTCGAGGCAACTGCCGAAAACGTGTGGCAAAGCCAGCACGCGGTCGAAACCGCCGCAGGGGCGCGGATCGGGGCCGCGATCGTTGCCACCGGAATCGACGATGCCCCGCACTTCGGTCTCGACGATCCACACGACCTGCCACCACCGAGTCTGTCGCAGGTACTGCACGCCGAATCCGAGCCGTGAATCACCCACCCAGGAGAATCTCGATGACAGCCAACCCACCCCTATCCGGTGCTTCCGCACCGATCACGCCCGAGGACATGGTCCGCGACCACACCGCTGAACTGTTGAACCTCACCTCCACAGCCGAATTCGACAGGCTCGCTATCGAATACGGGTTCGCCACCGGCCACCTGAAAGATCGTTTCGTAATTGCACTGCTCGCCGTCGGCATCGACTACGAAGGCTTGGCACGCATCGAGAACGCCCGCACCGCCGACGATGGCCACCTTGCTCGGCAAGCAGCAACCGGCCCGAAAATGATGGTGTGGTCTGCCGCGACAATGCAGGCCTTCACTGTCTGCGCCGCGAACGGTCGGCTGATCTGGCACGAACCTTTCGCTGATATCGACGAGGTTGTGGATGGCGTTGCGGCCGCGACAGTCTCGGCGGAGAAGGCGATCGAGCTCGCTGGTCACGCCGTCCGTGAATGGGGTGGCGATGCCGGGGTGTTGCGATTGAACCTGGCCCGCAGCCGGGGTGTGGATCTTGCCCGCTTGCATGGCTTCGCCAGCTCGCGTGGCCTAGTGCTCGGTGTGGCGACTGTCGCGGTGCACAACCCGGCTGCCGAACAATGCACTCACCCCGATCCAGTGGTGTGGTACACCACTGACCTGCACGAACTTTGGCAGCGACCGGAAACTTCGTCATGAAGCGTGTCGTTGTCGCCACCGTGTTTGCTGCGCTGGTCGCCGCCACAGCGGGATGCAGCACGGATCCCGAGCGTGTGATCGAACCGGGCTGCGGTGCAGATCCGTTTCCGCCGCCGTATGCCGAGGTTTCGCCGTGTTCGGCACCCGAAGTCCTGCACGCTGCGGTGACGACGCTGTATCAGCTGGATCCGATCGCGGGATTGGATGCCCGGTCGATGTTCGAAGCAGCCGAGCCTCTGATGCGAGCAGCGTTCGCTGCCGATGCTCGTGTCGCAGTATCGATGTGGGCACCGATCACTACCGTGCAGTGGCAGGACTGGGTCGCCCGCAGGGTCCCGCTGCGCACCGATGTTCGCGTCACCGACGATGACCATCCGCCCGACACCGCGACCTCGTCGAGCCGGGTGCTGTCGGTCCGCCTCACCCCGGCAGACCACACGCCGATCGTTTTCGCGGTGTACGCGCGATCGACCCGCCTGTCGGCTGAACGTGCGTGGCTGCTCGCCGATGTCCAGGTCCTGCTGTGAATGGGGATCCGGTCGAGGAAAGCGGCCAAGCGGTCCGGCAAGGGTTCGTGCAGGCGTTGCAGACCGCGCATACCACCAGTGCACTGTTGCGTAGTCGAGGTGGCGAATCGCGGTCCAGCGCCGAGTCCGAACAGCGTTTGGCGCTGGCCGCGGCGAAGGACCGACGCTCCGACATCGAACACCGGCTCCGCGTTGCCCAGAGCATTGTCGCCGCTGGTGGGCAACAGCAACTGACTGCCGCACGGATGCAGGAGATCGGTTCCCGTGTCGAGCGTGCCGGTGAGATTCGCGAGATCGAGGTTCGGCACAAAGAAGGCCAGATCATCCGGGCCGATACTGATTTGGCGCGGCGTGAGTCAGCCGCCGAGCTCGAACGAACACACAGCACTGACACCCACAAACACCGGATCGACGGCTACACCAATCGCGAGACACGCGCGGCCGAGCTCCACGCCCTCGACCTCGAGTACAAGCAGCTCCTGATCGACATCCGCCGTCGCGCGGCCGGATTCACTGAAACCCTGCATCACGACGATGAGGACACCGGCCGTGGCATGGCCGCGGCAGCGCAATTCGCCGCCGCGGACGCGTCTCGAGGTCTGTCGCCGGACCTGCAGGCCGAGGCCGACGCCTACCGCGAACGGTTCACCGCCGACACGGGCATGAACCCCGAAGATGTTTTCGACGCCGGAGAGTCGGCCACTGTAACGGACAGCTGGTCGAACGGGCTCGACGACGTCGCCGGCCTCGCTGAAGGGCTGACCGCGGCCGCGCACCTGCGCTATGAGTTCGGTTTCGGCATAGACGATCTCGATCACCCAACCGATCTCGACGATGCCGTCATCGACGCCGAGGTCGTCGACACTGGTGAGCTGATCGAGACCGCCGTCTCGGCGACCGCGGTGCATGACATCGACACCGCCGCAACTGATCCTGGCCTCGCTGATGGCGGCACCGTTCCGGCGGGGTTCGCGCCGAGTCGGGAGAACGGGATCGATCCAGGTGCGGACTGGGGTCGCTGAGATGTTCGCCCCATCCCGGCGCGGGCGCAACTGCTCGGGGCTGTGTAGATCGTCGCCTTCGACTCGAAATCACTTTCTATTGAACAGAATTGGAGTATCTCGATGAACTCACCTCTGTCTGGAGCTGAGGAGTTGTCGTCGTGGCAATTGCGTCTGCTCGAACGAATTCAGAACATCAGTGTCGAGCACACGCGCGTGGTGATTGCAGGGCATCCCCGGTGGTCGGCAACCACCGGGACCGGTGACATGGCTGTCCAGACCTGGCGAACCCATCTGCGTGCGTTGGAAGGCGACCGTGCCGAGATCGCGTTGCACGCAGCGGCGGTGGGTGTCCCGCAACGGTGGATCGACCATGCCCGCGAATTCGGTGCGCGCGGGGTTCGGTGGGGCGAGGATCAGGCCTCGGACCAGGTCCTGATGTTACGAACCCCTGAGGAGACCACCCGCGCTCAGTGGATCGAAGGTATCGCCGCGGATGTGTGGCAGCTCGAGCACATGGCCTTGGTTCGTGCCGAACATCTCCATCGTGTCCAGGAATCGCGACTGCCCGACGAGGAGCCTGCCCTGAGCCAGCTCGAGACCAACATGGCTGCCCTGTGGACCCGAGCGATCACGACCGCCGCTTCGGTGCACCTCACCGACCTAGAACGTGCGCAACTGTGGGAACGTGATTCCGCCGGGTGGCAGCAGCTGGCCGTGCTGACCGCCGCGTCCTACACCGACGCGCAACTTCACGAGCGATGGCGAGTTTTCGCCTGGCCGGGCATCGAACGCCAAGCGAACCAGGTCGCCGAAAACCTTGTCCTGGAACCGGGTCTGGCGGTCGGACCGCCCGACCCGATCGCCATGGTCCAGCGCGCGGAAACCGCGCTCGACATGGTCAACATCGACCAACGCGTTCAGCCGCGTCATGAGCACACGATGGCCGCCGCGGTCGACGCGGCGTTACCTGATGATCCCGAAACAGTCTGGGAGCTCGAACGAAGCGGGCCGGGGCCGGCGCCTGCGTATCGGGGTCGTGATCTCGGCATGGGGCTATGAGCGATGACCAGCAGTGAACCACCGCAGAGCGTGGTGCAGTGGCAAGGCTCCCAGCTGCGGCGCATCCAACATTTGGCCGCTGAATACCGTCGCCTGGAACAGGCAGGCCCGCAGGTTTTCGAGGACGGGATATCCGGTGACCGCAACACCGTGTGGCGGCAACGGTTGGACCAGCTCGAGATCCAACGAGAGCAGGCCGAGGACGCGGCGCTGCTGTCGGGAGTCGACCCGGGCTGGGTCGCGGATGCCCGCGAACTGGGCCGTCGTGCCAGCCGCGGGCCGGAACTGGCCGTCGTGCGTCAACATCCAGGCAACGCCACCGGTGTGCAGGAGTTCTATGTGGACATGCTCGAGGTCGATCTGTGGCATCTGGAGCGGATGGCCAGTCTCGAGGCCGCGCGCCGCGACCGCATCGACTCCGGGCGATGGAGTTTCGGTGCTGACCCGATCTCCTCGCGCCACTTCGGGCAGAACATGGCTGCCCGCCACCACCGTGCCAGTGTGCTCGCCGCCGCCGCACAATTGAGTCCTTCGGAAGGTGAAAACCTGTGGGGTAGCGCGGTAGAGGGCATCCGTCGGGTGCACGCGGTCGCGATCGAAGCAGCCGACGAGCTGTCGGTGGTGGCCGAGTGGAACGCCTACGCACGCTCAGATCCTGGGCTGCGGGTGCCGCCGTACGTGCCCTCCGATCCCTTCAGCGGTGCACCGACGGACGCGGCGATCGTGGTGCCTCGCTCACCGCAGCAGATGATCGCTGACGCGACGTCGGCGTTGCGGGCGCAGTTCGCGGACTCGATGTACTCCCACACCGAGCCTGATCTGGCCGCAGAGAGCACCGCGATCACCCGGGTCGTCGACGCGGCGCTGCCCTCCGGCAACGACCTGGCGTGGGAGCCAGAAACTGACCCGGTGACCATGCGCATCACCGGGTTCGAAGTCGACCGCACACCTGATCTGTAAAACCCGCGAAAAACCGTGTCTTATCGGCGCTTTCGGCTAGGGGGACTGGACCGAAGCGACCGAACCCGCCACCGCTGGGATCTCGACACACCCCTCACCCTGGGTGTGATGGCTTCGCTCTGCGAGGACCCCCGATGCCCATCCCTGTCCTTCTCCCCATCCCCGCACCGCGCACCCACATCTCGTCGACCAGCCAGTCGCGATGAGCTGGGTAACCCGGGGAACCAGCTGCACCAACCCCGACTACTACCGCGACGCCGCCGACCACACCGAAGCCCGGCTACGCGCCGATTTCGCAATGTACTACCAGCTGCGACAGGTCGCCCCGCAAGCCGAAACACCGTCGCGCACTGTCGAACTCACAGCCAACGCTTACGACATCGCGCGCCGATGGGAACACGGCGCTTCCAACGAACACCGCCAACTGTGGCAACAACTCGACGCTGCGGTGCAGTCCTGGAACAGCAATCCAGAATCAGCACGGGTCAGCTTCGGTCGCCTCCAACGATCGATCACCGCAGGTGAGGCGAACCTCGACTCGAATCACGTGCGCACCCTGTACCAAGCCGCGGAACTGACCGGCCACACCGAACCGGTCACCACCGACTCGACCCAAGACGGTGCCCGCTGGCGACCACGGCACCTGAGCGTGGTCCCCGACCTCGGTCCGACAAGCCCGCGATCAGGCAGCGCCGCTGATCGCGCGCTGGGCGGCCGATCGGCTGAACTGCTGCCCACCGACAAGATAGACGCGCTCATCGCCGCCACCGACGAGCTCCTCGACGCCCAAGAGCGGGCTGGGGACCTCGACACCGGAGCCGATGAACTCACCGCACTGATCCCCGCCAGCCAGCGGACCGCACCGATCACCCACGACTACTCCACCGATTTCGCCCACCACAAAGCCCAGATCGCCGCATTGCGCCGCTTCCAAGACCTGACCGCCGAACACCTGCGGCTGGCAGGGGAATTCGACGGGACCACCGAGGGCGGGCAGTCGCTGATCGCCCGCATGGAAACACTGATCGACGCCGCCCGCCACGCCCGCGACCACGCCGTCGCCCTCGGCATTCCCGGCGAGGAGATCACCGCCGCCTACCACGCCGGACTCGAGGGCACCTGGTGGTCACAACAACCAGGTGCCCCTCGACTCGGCCAACTGGATCAGGTCATCACCGCCCGCGATACGGCGCTCGCCGAGATCCAGGCAATGCGAACCGTGCTCGGCGCAGACCAAGCCCCTGTCAGCGGGCTCGCTGTGGCCGCGGGCGCTGAAACGACCTACAGCCCGGCCGATCCGGCCGGCGCGGTGATCTCCGGCGCCGTGGACGCTGCCCTACCCGAACTCGACCTCGACGCGCAGTGGGCCACGCCCGCGATCACCGGCGTCATCGACGCCCCACGCCACCAACCCGCCGTCGACCCTCAGTTCTGAAAGGGCACGTGAATCATGTTCTCCACCAGGCAAACTCGCCGCCGCACGAAGTCCGGCATGGGAGAGGAGGCCGGCCTGCTCGTCATCCTGCTGATCTGTCTCGCCGTGGTTGTCCTGTTATGGGCCGCGTTGAAACTGGGCAGCTGGTGTGCCGGACAACCGACATCGTGGAACCCGTTTCTCGCACTGCTTTCGGTGCTCGCCGGTGATCAACGGTGGCCATGGCAGTCCACCCCGATCGCCTTCGCGCTCTCTGCCGTCGCAGCCGCGTTGGCGGGGTGGGGTTTTCGACGGTGGGGCAGTCGTCGCGAGATCGACGCGGCCGCACGAACCATGCAGCGGCCCAACAGGATCCGCATTGCCCGCGCCGCAGATAACATCGCCGACAACGTTCGGTTGCTCAGAGACGCACCCGCGCGCGTGCGGACCAATCCTGGACCGTTGCTGGGGCGCACCGTAATCGGTGACATTGCCCTGCACGTGCCCGCCGAACTCGGCGTCACCGCCACCGCCGGTCAACGAACCGGCAAAACAGTCGCCTGGGCTATCCCCGCAGTGTTGTCTGCCTGGGGCCCATGCCTGGCGACCAGCAACAAACCAGATCTGTACCGGCACACCGTGTACGGCCGTGAACAGGCCGGACGGATCTGGCTCTCGGACCTGCAAGCGGTGACCGGGACCGTGCAGTGCGGGTTCTGGGTCAACTACTTCACCCAGGTCACCGGCTTGCCCGCCGCCCGCAAGCTCGCCGGGTTCTTCATCTCCGGCGCCGCGGGGTCGGCCAGCGATATTGCGAACGCCAAAACCGACTCCTACTTCGACGGTGGTGCGCAGGAATTGCTCTCGCTCTACATCTTCGCCGCCGCAAGCACTGGCGGGGACCTACACCATGTCGCGGAATGGTTAGGCCGCGACCAAGACCCCACCCCAGCACTGATTCTGCGCCACCACGGCCACGGCCGCCCCGCGGCCCGCATTGTCGAATGCCAAGGCCTCTACAGCCGCCAACGCGACGGACTCTTCGATATGGCCCGACGATTTCTCAACGTGCTCTCCGACGCCGGCTACGCCCAGATGATCACGCCGCCCACCCGAAAAGTGCTGCGCGCCCGAGAAGTTGGTGCCAGTGACGTCGCGGGACGAAACGGAGTGGTCGTCGAGGTAACCGAGCTTGGTCCGACCCACGATCTGCCCGAGTTCGAACCCGCACGGTTCGTGACCTCCAACGACACCCTCTATGCCCTGTCGATGGCCGGGCCTGACAGTGCCACAGCCCTGACCGCGGCTTTGGTCGGGCAGGTCCTCGAAGCCGCGCTGACCGCGGCCAGAGCGCGCCCCGACGGACGTCTGAAGATTCCCTTGCTGGGTGTGCTGGACGAGGCCGCCAACTGTGCCAGGATCTCGGAACTGCCCTCCTACTACACCTACGCCGCAGGCTGCGGAATCATCTTGATGACCATCCTCCAGGTCCTCGAACAAGGCGAAACCCTGTGGGGCGTAGCTGGTTTGAAAACGATGCGCGCCCAATCGATCGAGGTGTACGGCGGATCCATCGCCGCGACCGACTACCTCGAGCACTGGTCAGCGATGACCGGCCTGCACGACGTCGCCGACCGGTCCCGCAGCTACGGACCAGGCGGAATCCAACGAACCCTGTCCTGGCGTCCCGAACCGATCCTCGACGTCGCCACCCTCGCCGCGCTACCCAAAGACCGCGCCATCGTCCGTTTACCCGGGCACGGACCAGTCGTGGTCCGCAAAATCCCCTGGACCGACACCGCATACGCCTCACTGGTCTACGCGTCGATGGCCCGGTTCGGGAACGGGCCGATATCCCTGGATAAACGCGCCGATCCGAAACCTGGTGTGGGGGAGTGGCAGTCGTGAGCACCGCGAGCGCGGCTCCTGCGGCAAAGGTGCTGAAACCGCCGCAGTTCCGCCATTTCACCGAATTCGCCGAATCCTGGATGCTGCCAACGGTCAGCGTTCGACTAGCGGAAGCGAACCGGGAAAACACCTTCACCTGGTGCACCCAGTGGTGGGCCCACCGCGCCGTCGCTGTGCGTATTGCGCACCTACACAGCGCTTTCGAGGCGATGCGCCGAGCCAAAACCGGATCCAGCCTCAACACCTTCCTGCTCACCCACCTCGACCCACACGTCAACCTCATCCTCGACGCAGCCAACGGCCCGCTGCACCGCTGCACCCGCACCCACCACCAGGCCACACCCTCACTCTCGTTCGACCCGGTCCCGCCAGCCTGGTTCGGCAACAAACCACCCGCCCAAGACAATCCGCCCAAGAAGTTCGCCCACTACACCGAGTTCGTCGAACAATGGCTGCTGCCGGCCACATCGGTGAAGATCGCCGCGAACCACCGGGAAGGCCAGTCCACGTGGTGTCGACAGTGGTGGCGCCACCAAGCCGTCGCCGTCCGATTCGCCGCGCTACATGCCTGCTTCGAAGCAGCGGTCAAAGCAGACGACAAAATGGCGATGAGCGCCCTGTTCGTGCGCCACATCGACCCGCAACTGCGCTACATCCTCGACGCAGCCAACGGCCCACTACATCGGTGCATACCCGACCAACACACCGACACAACAGGTCTGGCCTGGGCGAGAGTCCCAGTCAACTGGTTCGGGCCGCCGGGCACCACGATCCCGACCGAGCACCTCGGCTTCGGCCCTGACTTCCGCAGCCTCGCCCCGGAAGTCGGGTCATGAGCGCCGCCACCGCGAGCCAGGCGAAAGTGCTCAAGGCTCTGCAGAACGGGGCGGCGGCCGTGCAGGTGATGCTCGAGCGTGAACGTACCTCGGGGTTGGAACGATCGGTCCGGCAACTGCGCCAGTTCCAGGATCGTGGACTGGCCCACGCAGAACTCGCCACCGCGGCCCACGCCGGGGGAGTCCCGGCAGAATGGATTGCACAGGCCCACGAACGTGGCACCCGCGGGATCCGGTGGCGGGCGGGGATGTTCCTGCGCACTGCAGCACCGGTTGACCGCGAACAGCTACTGACCGCGCTCGACACCGATGTGGCTCGACTCGCGTCGTGGACAGTACTCCACGCGGCCCGTGGCGGCAGCGGCGGCGAGGTCGGCACCACGACGACGGTCGCGCGCAACCTGCGGGCACTGTGGACTCGGACATGCGTGGTCGCGGCACTTCTGGACGTGACCGCCGGTGAATCCCAAACCCGGTGGGCCAAGTCGGTAGAGGCTGCTGCAGACGCTATCACTCGGCAGGGATTGTTCGGTGAACAGATCACAGAACAATGGCGCGCGATTGTCCATGTCGATATGACCCGCTACCGGATCCAGGCGACCGCGCTGGGCGAAGCCGGGATCGACACCGACCCCTCCATCGGGCCGCCCCGGCCTGACACCGCGATTGCGGCGATGCGTGCTGAGGGTGTTGGCCCCATCGACCACATTTCCCATCACGATGTGCCCACATCAGGCGCCCAGATCGCTGAAGCTGTCGAGGTTGCAATGCGGCAGACCGGGGACCTTGACCAAGACCCGCTCATGCAACCGCCGACGTTCAGCGATCCTCCAATACGTTATCCCGGGGCCGAGCTGTGACCAGCCCGAACAAAACCGCCGCAGCACGTTACCGGTCTCTCCTAGCTACTCGTGCAGCAGTCCGAACTCCGCGCTCTCCCCTGGTCGAAGACCAAGGTCGAGCGTGTCCATCGCCCGGTTCAGGGACCCTTTGGCGTTGGCGACAGCGTTCGCGTTGATGCCGTCGCGGCGCGGAATACATTTGCCGCGCGCCGAAAGCGACGGGACCATGAAATGTGGTTCGTGCGATGCTTGTCCCGGTGGGAGGGAAGGCACGGAGCTACCGCAGGGAATCAGCCCCGCGCATAAGAGGGTCCGGCGAATCGGAGAGCCCCGCGCGCACTCCGATGATCTCAGCTGATCCCGCGATCTCGCTGTTAGTCACCCGTACGCCGTCACCAGTCGAAGCAACATCGGAGATTTTCAACGCCCCCGCCGCCAACCCGTTGACGTCGACGCCGATCACGAGGTGTGGATCGTGCTCGCGGATCGCCTTCAGTACGGCGACCGCTGCCTGACCAAGCTCGGCATCGCCTGCGAGCCAGCGACTTCCAGGTCTTCTGCCAACGATGTTTGCTTTGACTCTGACTCCGGCCTCCGCTCTAGCCTCGACCGGTCATGGAAATAGGGTCTGACCTGCACCAGAAATGGCGAAAGGTGCTCTGACCTGCGATAATTCTTC